>NZ_CAKMJU010000043.1:0-87751 GCF_927416815.1 uncultured Acetobacterium sp.
ATAATTGGGCTGCCGTTTTAAGACGGATTATACGAATAAACTCAATCGGGCTTTTCCCTGTTATAGAGATCAGTTTCTTATAGAGATGCACCCTGCTTACTCCAAGCTCTTTACTTAACCTTTCTACGGAGAATTCAGTATGGAAGAGAAAGAGGATATGATCATTCTCTCCACCGTTTCCCTGGATGTAACCATCCAGAGATCGACCGGAGAAATAGCATTTCTGAATAAAAAAGGCACATTTGCCAGGGATTATGAAAGCTTTGTCATCCCCCGATATTGAATCGCTTCGGACAAGTGCGGCACCGCAATGTTTGGGGCATCATCCAGATCGGCAATGGTTCGGGCCAGTTTTAAAATCCGGTGATAGCCCCGCGCGCTGAGCTTCATTTTGGTATAGACTTTTTCCATCAGCTTTTCTTCGGACGGACCAAGCTGGCAATAGGTCTCCATCAATTTGGGTGTCAGCTGGGCATTATAAAAAATATCCAGATCCTGATAGCGTTTGTTTTGGATGACTCGGGCTGCATCCACTCGTATTTTGATGGCAGAAGAGCTTTCCCCCTTGGGTTTGGTTTGAAGTTCGTCATAGGTGGTGCTGGGGATTTCCACAAAAATATCCAGGCGATCCATTAGCGGGCCGGATATTTTGCCCTGGTAGTTTTTAATCTGCTGCGGAGTACAAATACACTCATGGGCCGGGTCAGTGAGGTAACCGCAGGGACAGGGGTTCATCGAGGTGATCAGAGTAAAGCTGGCCGGAAAAGTCAGGGAGGCATTGACCCGGGAAATGGTAACCTCCTGGTCTTCAATGGGCTGGCGCAAAACTTCCAGCGCCGATTTCTGAAACTCCGGCAGTTCATCAAGAAAGAGCACCCCTAAATGAGCCAGCGAAACTTCCCCGGGTTTGGGAATCCGCCCGCCGCCAACCAATGAAACCTTGGAAATGGTATGATGGGGCGAACGAAAAGGGCGCTGACTGATAATGGCATTGTTCTTAAGCAGCCCGGAAATGCTGTGGATCTTGGTGATTTCCAGGGCTTCATCGATGGTCAGATCGGGCAGAATCGAGGGAAAGCCTTTGGCCAACATCGTCTTGCCCGATCCTGGCGTTCCGCTCATCAGCACGTTATGAGCTCCGGCAGCGGCAATTTCCAGTGCCCGCTTGGCCTGGTCCTGGCCACGGATATCGGAAAAATCAATGCTGTGACTGCTGTTTTCGGTGGTCAGCAAAGAATAGAGCTCGACTTTAAAGGGGTCAATAATCAGTTCTTTTTTCAGAAAAGAAACCGCTTCATGAAAATCGTTCAGGGGATAAACCTTTACGTTCTGAACCACGGCGGCTTCATGCCGGTTTTCATAAGGAACCAGGATATTGGTGATCCCGGCTTCCCTGGCTGCCAGTACCATTGGCAGCACCCCGTTAACACTTCTTATTTCACCGCTTAGCGATAGTTCACCGATAATCAGATAATCTTCGGGATGATCCCAGGTAAGTTGCTCGGAGGCATTTAAAATCCCTAAAGCTATCGCCAGATCAAAAGCCGGGCCTTCTTTTTTGAGATCGGCCGGGGCTAAATTGATGGTGATCCGTTCCATGGGATATTTAAAACCATTATTTTTGATGGCAGAAAAAACCCGATCTTTGGATTCTTTAATGCCGGCATCCGGGAGACCGACCAGAGAATAGGAGGGCAGGCCCCGGGAAATATCAATTTCAACAGTGACAATTACGCCATTAACGCCAAGCAATCCGCTACTTTTTATCTGTGATAACATATAAAGTTTACCTCCGATTTATTAATGATATTATACCGAAAAAGATAGCAAATAAATACAAAAAGATAGGGAAAAAATTTGAGGGTTATGATATGATAAAAAAAATCAACAAAAGGAGGTACCCATGGGAAAAAATACACAGGGCACCTTATATGTGCTCATGGCGATGGTATTATTCAGTACGGGTGGTTTGTTCATCAAGCTGATTGACGCCAATGCTTTTACCATTACATTTGGACGGGCGCTCATCGCCGGCCTTATTTTTTTGCCCATGATTCAATGGAAAAAAATAAAGTTTTCAAAATATTATGTCGGTCTAATCGTCGCCTATTGTTATCTTTGCGTGATATTTGTGCTGACAACAAAGATGACAACGGCCGCCAATGCCATCATTCTGCAGTGCACAGCGCCTTTATGGCTTTACTTATTTTATGTAGTAAAAGGAAAAAAAATAACAAAACGCGATTTGATTCCGCGCTTGTTTATTTTACTGGGCATCATTGTTATATTAAGTGCTTCAGACGACGGAAACGCCTGGGGCGATCTGCTGGCATTAACCAATGGGATTGCCTATGCGGTGGTTCAGTATTTATTGGATAAAGACTATCCGATATCGGATGCTTCAATCGTTGGTCTTAATAATCTGTGGCTGGGCCTGGTGATTCTATTAACCATGTCCAATCAGTTAGATTTTTCTGGTATATCAGTTTATGGCTGGCTGGGTTTGATTTATCTGGGGATCTTTCAGATTGGGATTGCCTATCTCTTTTTTTCAGGCGGCGTTCGCCTGATTTCGCCTTTAAAAGCGTCGATGCTCGCATTGGCAGAACCCATCCTTAATCCAATTTTTGTGTTCTTTTTTGTTGGCGAAACCCCGTCGTTTCTTTCGTTAACCGGATTTGCCATCATCCTGATGGGAATTGGCCTGACGATGGTTCGCCCCAAAAAGCTGAAAGAAATTAATGAGTAGACCAGAATAAAATATAAAAAAACCACAGCAGCAATGCGTTGTGGTTTTTTTATTGCAAATTTGCAAAGGTTATTCAGGTTGCGGAGCAACTTGTTGTTTTGGTTTTACAAACAGCAGTGCTATCGCGATAGCAGCGAAGGCAATCATTGAAATATAAAAAGGAAATTTTATGGTGACCGTCATATCAACACCCATGATTCCAGCTAAAAATGCAAAGAAATAGGCTGAGCAGAAGCCGCCGACATTCATCGATGCCATAACAATTCCGGATGCAGTTGGCATCTGGCTGGGATGAACGGCAGCGCCTAAATTCATGAAGATACTGGGCATAACAAAACTGAAACCGATACCGGCGATGGTCGTTCCGATATACATAAAGGCGATCGAATTGCCCAGACCGATGCTGACCATGGCAACAGCCATAAGGGCAACACCAACAGGCATTGTATTGCTTTTGAAGATACCAAAGACCTTGGCGAAAATCAAACCACCGAGCATCCCGCCAACAGTAAACATCGTTAAGACAAGAGCGGCATCACCGGCCGTTCCCATGCCACTGGCCGCAATGATGGATGACATGTTTACCAGCATCGGGTATACCAGAACCATCATAAAAAAGATTAGACCGGCAAAGGCAAACACTGCTCCCGGTAATTTTGGTTTAGCTTCACCAGCGGCTTGAACTGGAGCTTTAGCTGGTTCCGGAAGGAATAAAATGATAACGAGGGTTAAAATGCCTAATCCGTGAACAAGGAAGGCATATTCCCAGGAAATCGTCGCGGCAAATCCACCCAGTAATTGGAAAAGGATTCCGCCGATATTACCGATAACACCACTTAAACCCATCATCTGAGCACGAACCTCGCCATCAAAGAAAGCGATGATCAAGGCGGCCCCCAGTGGTGTGACGATCCCAAGACCAATCCCAAAGATGGCCCGAACAGCCAGGATTGCCGTAAAGCTGGAAGCAGTCATGAAATAAGGAGCGATACCACCGCCGATAAAGAGAACCATACCAAGGATTAACAGCGTTTTGTATTTTACAACACTACCGGCAAGACGGCCAGAAATCAGGGTTGCCGGAACTGACATCAAGACAGCCAAAGTCGAAACAAGTAACAGGGTGGTAAAGGGAACATCCGGGAATGCCGCAGCAATGTTGGCGATTGCTGGCGTGATGGTTCCGACGCCCATCTGGACAAAGAATACAGACAGCACAGCAATTTTTAAAAACATGTTATTTTTCATAATTCACCTCTTCTTCAAGTTATCTCCCCAAAAGCGAGCGGGGAGACTATGGTTTTTGCACCAACCCGGATTAAAAAACGGGTGGTGCCGGATGCATCAGCATCAAAAACGATTGTACTGATTTTGCTAATTTATTTTCTCAATAAATGCGATCGCTTTGTTAAGCGTTTACTGTTTCGTACAAACAGCTGGAAAAACACATCAATCAAATGACTAGCGTCTCGCAGTGGCCGGCCTCCTTTCGAATTAATATAAAGGTCACTGGTTGATGTCTATTTGCAACCACTGAATGATAAATAGCATTATCATGGTCTGAAAAAATCCAGTGATTAATAAATTATTTAAGTATAATATTAGTTATATTTAAGTGTGTTTTGATAATAGCACGTTCAAACTGATTTGTCCAGCATAAATATGAAAAAATAATAAATTACGAAAATAATCGTAAAAAGATTGAATGATAAACGTTTAAAACAAAAATAATAATATATTTACAGTGACTTTAGTGTAGAAAAGGAAGTGTGATAACCGTCTTTTAGAGCATTAAATTATTCGCATTTAAATGAAAAAAATGATAAGTGAAGAAAAATGAAGATAAAAAAACAGCGTCGTATTAAAACGACACTGTTATGATCGGATCAGGATGAAAAATAAAAAGATCGATTAGACGATACTGAAATTTTTTTCGACTCGTACGGTAAATTTATTTTCAATTTCATAGGATTCATTAATCACATGGTCATTGAGTTTGGCATCAAGTCCCATATTATTGAGTAACAGATGGATGCTGGAATTAATGAAATCCTGGGAAGAACAATCAATCAGCCCGGCATCATAGGCAAGATTGATACCTTGGGTAGCACCGGCACTGGCATAGGAAATAAAGGCTATTTCAAAACCACTGTAATGAAGATCACAGCTTTCGGCCAGTTTACGGTAAAAATCGGTGACTACGCTCTGTTCTCTATAGAGGACATTTTCACTCAATAAATCATAATAAAAACGGCTGAAATTTTTATTGAAACGCATATTATTGTTCAAAACCCGCCATTCGATGGCAGTCTGCAATAATAGTGTCGCTTCAATGCCCAATTTTTCGAGATTTTCTTTGACCTTTGCTTTAATTGTCGACATGACTTCGTTATAAACTTCAATCCCCAGTCCGCCTTTTGAACCATAATAATAATTGATCAGACCGACATTTGCCCCCGATTCTTTGGCAATCTTAAGACAAGTCGTACTGGTATAGCCATGCTCATAAAACAAAGCCTTGGAAGACTCATAAATTTTTTCCTTCGTTTCTTTTCCTACCTTGTATTTACCCATATCTTACTCTCTATTTCATAAGTTTAGTTTAATAGCAAATTTATTTATTCTAAATAATATCATAGATCTTTGTGAAAAACAAGACAAAGTAAGTGGAAAAAATAACTTGCTTCAAATCAGCAGGGTAAAAAAGTTAAGCTAAAAAGCTAATTTTGAGCCAGCCATTGATGATTAAGGGCAATCGCTTTGCGTACCTGCTCTTCAGCCGGTCCGCCGATAATATTTCGTTGGTTGACACAGATACTTAAATCAATGGCTTCAAAGATGGACGCATCAAAAACCGGAGAAACCCGTTGGTATTCTTCCAGGGTCAATTCATCCAGGCTTTTCTTTTCTTCCAGCGCAAAGAATACCAGTTTGCCAATGATTTCATGGGCATCTCGGAAGGCAACACCATGTTTAACCAGCCAATCAGCAGCATCAGTGGCATTGGAGAACCCCCCGGCAGCGGCCTTTTTCATCGTGCCTTTATTAACGGTCAGAGTTTTGATCATTTTGGCAAAGGTGATCAGACAGATTTTAATGGTATCATAGGTGTCGAATACCGGTTCTTTGTCTTCCTGCATATCTTTATTGTAAGCCAGTGGAATGCCCTTCATGGTGGTGAGCAGACCCATCAGATTGCCATAAACCCGGCCGGTTTTACCGCGAACCAGTTCAGCAATATCAGGATTTTTTTTCTGAGGCATAATACTGCTGCCGGTACTAAAGGCGTCATCGAGGGTGATAAAATTAAACTCGCTGCTGCACCAGAGGATGATCTCTTCTGAAAAACGGCTGAGGTGCATCATCAACACGGACGCAGCTTCCAGGAAATCAAGACAGAAATCCCGGTCCGAAACCCCATCCAGACTATTCAGTGAAACGGCGGCAAAGTTCAGCTCGGCTGCCACTGCTTCCCGATCCAGCGGATAGGTGGTGGTGGCTAAGGCGCCCGAACCCAGCGGTAAGGTATCGGCCATGGCTTTGACCTGGGTCATCCGGATCATGTCCCGCTTAAACATTTCCACATAAGCCATCAGGTGATGGCTGAAGGTGATTGGTTGAGCCCGTTGCAGGTGGGTATAGCCCGGCATGATGGTATTGGTATGATCTTCGGCCAGGTCCAGCAGGGTGAGGATTAGATTCTGGATCAGTGACTTGCTGTCATCAGCAATTTCTTTAACATAGAGGCGCATATCGGTGGCAACCTGATCGTTTCGACTGCGGCCAGTATGGAGTTTTTTGCCGACATCGCCAATTCGTTCGGTCAGAATAGCTTCGACATTCATATGAATATCTTCCATCGATACCGAAAATTCGATATTGCCTGCTTCGATGTCGATAAGAATCGCTTCAAGGGTTTCGATAATAATATCCGCTTCAGCTGGTTCAATAATATTCTGTTTCCCCAGCATGCGGGCATGGGCAATACTTCCGGTGATGTCCTGTTGATACAGGCGTTGATCAAAGGATATCGACGAGTTAAAATCATCAGTTAAAAGGTCGGTTTTTTTTGAAAACCGACCTCCCCACATTTTTTTCATAATTTTTTATTCCCCTTTTTCTTCTCGGCTGAGTCGCATTAAAGCACGAACCTTAAGTGGTAAGCCAAATAAATGGATAAATCCTTCAGCGTCTTTATGATCGTATAAATCGCCAGTGGTAAAGCTGGCAATTTCGGCATTATAAAGTGAGTAAGGTGAGGTCACGCCGATCAGGATAATATTGCCTTTGTATAGTTTTAAACGAACATTCCCGGTAACCGTTTTTTGGGTTTCATCGACAAAAGCAGTTAAAGCTTCGCGAAGGGGCGTGTACCATTCACCATTATAGGCTAATTCAGCAAACTTAACGGCCGCCTGTTGTTTAAAGCCGAAGGTTTGACGATCCAGACACATGTGTTCTAATTCTTCATGGGCGTTATAAAGGATTGATCCGCCGGGGGTTTCATAAATCCCGCGGGATTTCATCCCAACCACCCGGTTTTCGATCAGATCCACGACACCAATACTGTGACGGCCGCCGATAATGTTGAGTTGTTCAAGTAATTCCCGACCAGTCATTTCAACACCGTTTAATCGGACTGGAATACCTTCTTCAAAGTCAAGGCTGACAATTTCCGCTTCGTCGGGGGCTTCCTCAAGAGGTGTTGTCATTTGCAGTAATTTTTTATATTGTGGTTCTAAAGAGGGATCTTCCAACTCCAGACCTTCATGACTCATATGTAAAATGTTCTTATCGCGGCTGTAACTGTTGCTGATCGACATTGGCACCTTGATATCATGCATGACACAATAGTCCATGGCATCTTCACGGGATTTAATATCCCAAATTCGCCAGGGGGCAATGATTTTTAACTGTGGTGCCAACGCGCCAATCGTCAATTCAAAACGGACCTGATCATTACCTTTACCGGTGGCACCGTGACAGATCGCTTCAGCACCTTCCAGTTCTGCATATTTTACCAGTACCTTAGCAATTAAAGGACGGGCCAAGGAAGTGCCCAACAAGTATTTTTTTTCATAAATCGCGTCGGCTTTAAGGGCCGGCCAGACAAAGTCTTCGACAAACTCATCGGTAACATCTTCGATATATAACTTGCTGGCGCCGGAAGCAAGGGCCCGTTCTTCAAGACCGTCCAGTTCGGTGCCCTGTCCGACATCTACACAGACAGCAATAACATCATAGTCGTAGGTATTTTTAAGCCATGGGATAATGGTTGTGGTATCCAATCCGCCGGAATAGGCAAGAATTACTTTTTTCTTCAATTTTATATCCTCCTGAAAATTATCTCTTTTGTATAATCAATTCAATTACATGAATGATTATACAATTATTCTATGGAAAATGCAAGTATAAAAAGAATAAACTTATGAAAAATTAATAATTATTCATAAAAACGCTTGATTATGCATAATGAGTCGGGTATAATACAAAAGAAAGATATTAATTAATTTTATAAAAGACAGACAGACCTGCTTTATTTTGGTAGAATATATGTTTAAAGTACTTGTGTGGGCGGATTATTTATGTGAAAACAAAAATAGAATATTAAGATTGTAGATAAACCCCGTAGTGATTTTTTAAATCGATTGTGCGATTCTGTTTGCCTAAACTCTTACTATTTTTAAACAAAGACATTTAAGAAAGGAAAGGAAAATTAAAATGATTAAAGCATCTGTTATCGGAGGAACGGGTTATGCCGGACAGGAACTGATCCGAATTTTAATGCGGCACCCGGAGGTTGAAGTAGTAACGATTGGAACCAGAAGCTTTTCCGGACAAAAATTCAGTGATGTCTACGGAAATTTTGAAAGTATTACTGATCTTGTCTGCGAGGCAACGGACATCAAGGAACTGGCCGAAAAGTCGGATGTGGTTTTTCTGGCCTTGCCTCATGGCATTGCATCAAAAACCGTTACGGCGGATGTACTTGAGAAAACCAAGGTCATTGACCTGGGGGCGGATTTCCGCCTAAAAGATATTGATGTTTATGAAGACTGGTACCAAACCGAACATTTTAATCATCCGTTACTTAATAAAGCCGTTTACGGATTGTGTGAATTGCATCGGGAGGAGATAAAAAAAGCCCAGCTCATTTCGAATCCCGGTTGTTATACCACCTGCAGCATCTTAAGCCTGGCGCCACTTTTAAAAAATAATTTGGTTGATACCAGCAGTATTATCGTCGATGCCAAATCCGGGGTAACCGGAGCTGGCCGGGGAATGATAACCGAGTTGATGTACTGCGAATGCAATGAAACCATCAAGGCCTATAAAATCGGGTCTCATCGCCATACCCCGGAAATTGAGCAGGAATTGCGACTGTTAAATGGGCAGGACTTTAACATCCTGTTCACTCCTCATCTGGTGCCGATGAACCGGGGCATTCTGGCCTTATCCTATGCCAAGCTAACCGTCGACCTGAGCCTGGAAGAGGTCAAGGCAATTTATCGGGAATTCTATCAGGATGAATATTTTGTCAGAATCCTGGAAAACCGGATGCCGGAAACCCGTTGGGTAAAAGGGACCAATTATTGTGATATTGGGCTGACCATTGATCCCCGGACCAACCACGTCATTGTGGTCGGTGCCATCGACAACCTGATCAAAGGCGCCGCCGGGCAGGCAGTGCAGAATATGAATATCTGCTTTGATCTGGCTGAAAAAACCGGCATCGACTTTATTGCCGATTTCCCAATTTAAAAAATTTCGGATAAGATATTATAATACGAGGAGTAAAGACATGAAAGTAATAAAGACAGGTGGAGTAACAACCCCCATCGGTTTTAAAACCGGGGGGATCAATTGCGGTATCAAAACGAGCGGAAAAAGTGATCTGGCGATGATTGTTTCAGAAGTGCCAGCCGTAACCAGTATTATGACCACAACCAATGTTGTCAAGGCGGCGCCGATTCTCTGGTGCAATAAAGTCATGAATAATCCTTATAAGCAGGCGGTGGTGGTCAATAGTGGCAACGCCAATGCCTGTACCGGACCAAAAGGCGAGGAAGCAGTGATGGCCACCGCCAACAAAGCGGCAGTGGTTTTGGGTATTCAGCCCGAGGAGGTACTGATCGCTTCCACCGGGGTGATTGGGCTACTCTTACCGGTGGAAAAAATCCTATCCGGCATTGAGACCCTGGCACCAAAATTGGGAAATAGTCAGGAAGACGGCGATATTGCCGCCAATGCGATTCTGACCACCGATACGATTCAAAAGACCATCGCCGTCGCAGTCGAAATTGGCGGGAAGTTGGTGAAGATTGGGGGGATGGCCAAGGGCTCGGGGATGATTCACCCCAATATGGCCACGATGCTGTCCTTTGTGACGACTGACGTAAAGATTGAACCGGCTTTGCTTGATAAACTCTTGAAAGAAACCACGGTCGATAGCTACAATATGATCTCGGTCGATGGCGATACCAGTACCAATGATATGGTCACGGTGATTGCCAATGGGATGGCCGACAATCTGCCCTTGCAGGAAAATACCCCAGATTATGAAATTTTTAAAGAAGCCTTTATCTATGTTCATAAAACCCTGGCTAAAAAAATTATTCGCGATGGCGAAGGCGCTTCCAAGTTTGTTGAAGTGGAAGTTCGTGGTACCAAAACCAAGGATGACGCCCGCAAGCTGGCAAAATCGGTGATCACGTCGAGTCTGGTCAAAACAGCATTATTTGGAGAAGATGCCAACTGGGGACGCGTACTCTGCGCCCTGGGTTATTCCGGGGCTGACTTTGATCCATTAAAAGTTTCTCTGGTTTTTTCGAGTCAGGCTGGGATGATTACCCTGTTAAACGATGGTGCCCCGATTGCCTTTGACGAAGACGAAGCAAAAAAAGTTTTATCCGAAACAGACATTCATATTGCGGTTGAAATGGAAGAAGGCGACGAAAAAGCGGTCGCCTGGGGTTGTGATTTGTCCTATGACTATGTTAAGATCAATGGCGATTATCGAAGTTAAAATAAAGAAAAGAGTAAGCAATGGAAAAATATATTGAAAAGGCCAAGATTCTAATTGAAGCCTTGCCCTATATCCAACAATTCAAAAAGAAAACCATGGTCATCAAATATGGTGGTAGTTTTATGTATGATGAGGCCAGAAAACAGTCGGTAATGGACGATATTTCGCTGATGCGACTCGTCGGCATCCGTGTAGTTATTGTGCATGGCGGTGGCAAAGATATCTCCGGAATGCTAAGTGATCTGGAAATCCACACCGAGTTTGTCGAAGGGTTGCGAATTACCAACGAAAAGGTAGTCGAAGTTGCCGAGATGGTCTTATCTGGAAAAATCAATAAGGAAATTGTCCAGCTGCTTCAGAACCGAGAAATGAATGCCGTTGGTCTTTCCGGCAAAGACGGCGGGATGATAAAGGTTAAAAAGAAGTTTGTCAATAATCTGGACATCGGTTTTGTGGGGGACATCATTCATGTCGATAATCGGCTCCTGAATACCCTCTTAAAAGATGATTACCTGCCGGTAATTGCCCCGATTGGCACCGATAAGACCGGTCAGAGCTACAATATTAATGCCGACCATGTGGCCTATGCCATTGCCAAAGCCTTAAAAGCTGAAAAATTGATCTACCTGACTGATACCGATGGGGTTTATATGGATCCGGACAATCCGGATTCGATTATTCGGCGGCTCTTTGCCGAGAATGTGCCTAAGCTGATTGAGGAAGGGATTATCTCAGGAGGGATGATCCCCAAGGTTGAAAATAGCGTCGATGCCCTGAACCAGGGGGTCAATTCGGTGCATATTTTAGATGGCAAGGTGCAGCATTCGATGTTGCTAGAGCTATTCACGGCCGCCGGGGTAGGAACGATGATTCGACGTTCGATTATTTAGGAGGACAAAATGGATTTAATAACACGAGCAAACAATGTGATCATGGCAACCTATAAGCGTTTTCCACTGGTCTTTGATAAGGGTCAAGGCTGTGTGCTAACGGATAGTGAAGGCAAAGAATATCTTGATTTTGTCGCCGGAATCGCTGTCGATGCCTTGGGTCATTCCGATCCCGGTCTGTTGGCGGCGATGCAGGCACAGATGGAAAAACTGGTACATATTTCTAATCTTTACTGGTCCGAACCGGGAATTGAGCTGGCCGAGATGCTGACCAAAGCCAGCGGACTGGACAAGGTGTTCTTTTGCAACAGTGGCGCGGAAGCCTGCGAAGCGGCCTTAAAGCTGTGCCGGGTTTACGGCAAGCTCAAAAAAAGCAAGGACGCTGTCGAAATCATTGCGATGAACCAGTCCTTCCATGGCCGTACCTATGCCGCCATTACCGCCACTGGTCAAAAAAAATACCAGGAAAATCTGGAGCCGCTGATGCCTGAAATCTACCATGTAGCTTACAATGATATTGATGCACTAAAGGCTCAGATCAGCCCTAAAACCTGTGGCATTATTTTAGAGCCGATTCAGGGCGAAGGCGGAATATATCCCGCCGATCCGGACTATTTAAAAGAAGTCCGAAAAATCTGTGATGAGCAAAACATTGTCCTGATTTTTGATGAGGTTCAAACCGGGATCGGCCGTTCCGGAAAACTGTTTGCTTACCAGCAATATGGAGTCGTGCCGGATGTGGTGACCATGGCCAAAGGCTTAGGTGGTGGGGTTCCGATCGGCGGTATCATCGCCAAAGAGCATATCGCCGAAGTTTTTACACCGGGAACTCATGCGTCCACCTTTGGGGGGAATCCATTTGTTTGTGCAGCAGCTAAATATGTGATCGAAACCCTGACGACAACTGGATTTTTTGAAGCGGTAACGGAAAAAGGGGATTATCTGAAAACCAAACTGGAAGCGTTACGAAAAGACCATCCGGCGATTAAGGAAGTTCGCGGGATGGGACTGATTGTCGGCGTCCAGATTGATGCCGATCTGGCTGTCATCGTTGCTAAAGCGATGGAAAAAGGTTTGTTGCTAATCACTGCTGGAAGTAATGCGATTCGTTTTGTACCACCCTTGGTCGTTTCCAAAAAAGAAATTGATCAGGCCGTGCAGATTTTCGCAGAATGTTTATAATTATTGAGTGGGGCGATGTGATCGCCCCTTTTTTGATTAGTGCTTTTTAAGAAAAATAGCTGCTTTCGTGCCCTGACCGAGTTGACTGCTAATGATCAGTTTGCCGCGATGAATACTGACGATGCTGTCAATAATCGATAAACCCAGGCCGGAACCGCCGGTTGATCGGGAACGGTCACTGCTGATGCGGTAAAATCGTTCCTTGATTTTTTCAAGTTCCGCGGAGGGAATGCCACAGCCAGTATCACTGACTGAAATTTCATTCATTTTTTTATGGTTAATCCGACAGCTCAGGGTGATGGTTCCGCCAAGCGGGGTGTATTTGCGGCTATTGTCGAGAAGACCCCGGATTGCCTGGATTAACAGGCCTTCGTTGCCACGGATAAAGGCCTGGTCGCAGGATTCCAGAATATACTGATGATCCGGATCAATCATCTGACACTGATGAAATATTTTTTCCAGGAGTACCGAAATATCAAGAGCAACAAAATCTTCATCAAAATAATTGTTTTCAATCCGAGTAATCAGTAGTAAGTCTTCGACGATCTTGTTCATTCCCCGAATTTCATCCTGGATCGCTTCAATCGATTCATTCCGAAGCTGGGGATCATGCTTGCCCCAATCGGATAGAATATCAATATAACCCTGAATAACCGTTAGCGGGATCCGCAGCTCATGGGAGGCATCAGAAACAAAGCGCTTTTGGTTATTAAAAGCCGACTCCAGTTTCTTAATCATCTGGTTTAGAGAGATAATCAGCTGATCCAGCTCATCCTTGTTGCCGGTTTCTTCAATCCGCACATTGAGGTTGTTTTCAGTAATGTTTTTAGCAGTTTCCGAAATTTCAATCAGCGGTTTGAGGGTTTGTTTGGTACCGTAAATGCCGATTAAGATAATCGCGATTAAGCCTAGAATGCTGATGGCAATCATCAGGACAAACAAGGTGGTCATAAACACGTAACTGTCATTGAGGTTTTTGATAATCTGAAGATAGATAACATTGCCATCTTCGAGAACATAGTAAGACCCCAGATAATAGTATTCAATCTGGTTATGTCGCAGTGAGTTGACCAGGACCAGCTGTTCATTATCATCATCAAAGCTAAATTCAAATAAATGAAAATCGTACTTTTCCAGATTTTCGGCAATCAGTAAGTCACTCAGGATTTCTGAAGATTGATAAATATTACCCTGGTTATCTTTAAGCTGATAGGCAATCAGGGGGTTATCCTTGACATAGGGGTAGAGTTTGTTGGATATGAATTCCAGACGGGCATCAGCTGGTAAGCTGAGCAAGGCAGGCATGTTTTCATCAAGGGTATTGATGACATAATGATTAAAGCGGATCATCGTCGATTTGCTTTCGTTTAAAATCAGCTGTTGCGAAAAAAAGAACACCATTAAAAATGACAGGGTCAGCACTGCGGTGAGAGCCAAAATGAAAAAGAAAACGATCCGGTGATAGATTTTCAGCGGCTTTTTTCGACCGGGGATATTTAGCTTATCGAACCACATAGCCCCGCCCCCGAACGGTTTGGATTAGTTTTTGATCGAAATCCCGGTCGATTTTGTCGCGCAGATATTTAATATAGACGTCGACAATATTATCGCCGCCGTCATAATCAAAGCCCCAGACTTTGTCAAGGATCTGTTCCCGGGACTGAACCAGATCGTGGTTGAGCACCAGATAATAAAATAGATCGAATTCAGTCCGCGACAAGCTGACTTTCTGGGACTGGCGCTTAACGCTGAAAGAGTCCAGATCGATGACGACATCTTTAAAAACCAGATGGCTGTTTTGTGCAGTTTCTGAGGTGCTTTTCCTGATGTTAGCTTTGATCCGGGCCAGCAGTTCTTCAAAGTTAAAGGGTTTGGTGACATAATCATCGGCACCAAGTTCAAAACCGGTGACCACATCACTGGTATCATCTCTGGCGGTTAAGAGGATAATCGGCAGGTGGTGATTCTGCGCTTTAATATATTTTAGAACATCATAACCGGAAACCTCCGGCAGCATAATATCCAGTAAAATCAGATCAAACTCTGGGTTCTGATGATAGGCTTCAATTCCTTCACGGCCGGTAAAAGCCATAACTGTCGCAAAGCCCGCATGCTTAAGCTGCAGCTCAATGATCCGGGATATCTTTTTATCATCTTCGATAATCAGTATTTCTTTCATGAGGAACCTCCATAACCAATTGATAAATAAAAAAGAAAAAAGTAGTGTCGACAATGACCTAGGGGTCAGACCCTTGTTGCATCATGTTGTTTGTGTCGCGGTGAACACGGCGACGACTAGTCCGATCCCGCAGCAGCGGGTCTGCCCCTCGGTCACAACAGATTAACAATTGGTCGGTAAGGTAATTTTCGATTACCCTAGAATAATATCATATTTTCTTTGTTTTATATAGCTTTAAGATTTTGGCTCTATAATTAGATGTTAGCTTATAATCAAAATCCAAAATATGGAAGGAGTCGCTTTATGCGTATATTATTTGTAGAAGACGAAAAAAAAATAACCGATGCACTCCAGGAATTATGTAAAATACAAAACATCGATTGTGACATTGCCAACGATGGGGAGGAAGGTCTGTTATTTGCATTGAATCCCATTTATGATGTCATTGTTTTAGATATTATGCTGCCGATTAAAAGTGGCATTGAAATTCTGCAGCAGATCCGCGACCAGGGGATCAACACCCCGGTGCTGATGCTGACGGCCAAGGGTACCATTGATGATAAGGTAAAAGGATTAGATTTGGGAGCCGATGACTATTTAATCAAACCTTTTTCAGCCAAAGAATTGTTTGCCCGGATTCGGGCACTAGGACGCCGTCCGGATCACGGCATTAAGGGCGAGACGATTGTTTTTGAAGACGTCAGTTTCAATACCAAAAAGAACATCCTGCAAACTGAAAATAAGGAATTCAAATTATCAGTCAAGGAAGCAAAGATTCTGGAAATGCTCTTAAAAAGACCTAATCAGGTTTTTACGCGGGAACAGATTCTCGACCGCGTCTGGGGATTTGATAAAGAAGTCAATGAAAACAATATTGAAATCTATGTTCACAATCTGCGCAAAAAAATTGTCGACACCCAGGTTAAAATTGATACCATCCGAGGGGTAGGCTATACACTTGGGAAAAAATAGGTTGGAGAGTTAAGGCCCATGTTTAAAGAAATCAAGCGCAAGATCACCCTGTTCAATACCCTGATCCTGGTGATCTTCATGTTTATGTTCATTTTTCTGCTGGGGTTTTTAGTAAACTGGAGTCTCAGTCTTTCCGGTGAAATGTATTTGACCACGGTGGCCAAGGAAATAATCCAAAATAATGGCCAGACAAGCTCCCAGCCGATCAATTCCGGTGATTCTGTGCATGATAAATTCGGTTATCAGTTTATCATGTGGGACAGCAGCAATATTGTCAAATCGATGAAGGTGGATGATCGCAATTTGATTATGATGGGATACGAGTTATCCATTAATAAGAATGAAACCCCGCAATTTAATCTGCTGGTCTCGGAAAATATTGAATATCGCGTTTATACCCTGCCTTATTCCAATAACTCCAACGACTATGTACTTCAGGTATTTCAGCAGATTTCGACGGAGCGATCGATTATTGCCTATGTCATTTCCTTTTTGTTTTTAATCGGAATTGGTTCGATTGCAGTGCTGGTGCCGATCTCTTATTTTTTGGCGGGAAAATCCCTGCAACCGATTCGAGATACCTTTGAAGATCAAAAAAAGTTTATTGCCAATGCTTCCCATGAACTACGAACCCCGCTGACAGTGATCCAAACCAATGTCGAGGTGTTGAAGCTCAAAGAAGAAGAACAGATTAAAGATAATATGAAGTGGCTCAACAACATCGCCAGTGAGGGAGAAACCATGGCCAAACTCATTTCTGAGCTATTGCTACTGGCTCAGGCCGAGAATCAGCGGTTGGCGATTGACAAGGAAGTTTTTGATTTATCCTCGATGTGTCAACAAATGGTCGATCTGATGACTGAATTAGCCAATGAAAAAGAAATCGAATTGAGTGAAAATATTTCGTCCGGAATTCAATACCGGGGTGATGAAGAACGATTGAAGCAAGCGGTCCGAATTTTAGTGGATAATGCCATTAAATATACACCAATTGGCGGTAAGGTTCAATTGTGTCTGGTTCAGGGAAAACGACACCTGGTTATCGAGGTGAAGGACACCGGAATCGGCCTCACCGAAGAAGATAAGGCAAAGGTTTTTAGCCGCTTTTATCGGGTCGACGATGCCAGAAATCGAGAAACCGGCGGAGTCGGTTTGGGCTTGAATATTGCCGACTACATCGTCAAAAAACATAATGGCAAAATAAAGATTGACTCAATTCCAAACAAGGGGAGCACCTTTTCAATCTATTTGCCGAAAACGAATCAAAAACCGGATTCAAAGAAAAGTAGTATCAATGGGGATACCATTCAATAAACAACCAGTCATAAAAGTTCAATTTCTTTGTTGGTTTTAAATGTTCCTGGAAGATCAGGATTATCTTAAAAAAGCAAAAAATTGGACTTTTTTCGATTATAATATCAGTGAACAAATACAAAATGAAAAGGAATGAACATGAATATTGTACTATACCAACCAGAAATACCACAAAATACTGGAAATATCGCCAGAACCTGTGCCTTGACCGAGACAAATCTTCATCTGATCAAACCGCTGGGTTTTTCACTCGACGAAAAACAATTAAAACGGGCTGGTCTGGATTACTGGGAGTTAGTTAAGGTGAGTATCTACGATTCTTTTGAGCAGTTTCTAGAAAAAAATCCAGAAGCCAAGCTTTATATTTTAACAACCAAAGCGACTAAGTTTTATCATCAGATTAGCTATGACGCGGATGCTTTTCTGATGTTTGGAAAAGAAACCGCCGGAATACCCCCAGAAATTCATCAAAGCCATGCAGAGAATCGGTTTCGCATACCGATGAGAAATCATCAAAAGGCCCGTTCACTGAATCTTTCAAATGCTGTTAACATCGTTTTATATGAAGCCCTGCGACAGCATCAGTTTGAAGGTTTGATTTAGTATCAATTTCATGAAAATTTCATGAAAACAGCTGAAAATTACATTACTTTACCATAACAGTGTGTTATAATTAATTCAATCAAAAATAGGATGGTAGACAATGGATCAAGCCAGAAGCAAAGAAAAGTTTTGGAAATCAAAATTCTGGAAGAAATACTCGAGCTATTTGTTTTTTGTTTTGTTAATCAGCGCGACCGCGGTTATCATCTTAACACAAGTTGATCCGGAAACGTTTTTGAGGACAATTAAACAGGCCAATGGTTATTTTCTGTTGCTGGGAATTGGCAGTGTTTTTATATACTGGTCATTAGAAGCCGTGATGCTATTAAAACTGATGCGTCGGGATAATCCTGATGAGACCTTTCATTTTGCCTGGACAGTGACGATGATTGGTCAGTATTATAATTTAATCACGCCCAGTGCCACCGGAGGTCAGCCCCTGCAACTCTATGAGATGTCCAGGAAAAATTATACATTTGGCTCGGGTACCGCGGTACTTGTTCAAAAATATGCACTGTATCAGGTCTCAGTAACCTTTCTGGCGATTATCGCCACGATACTCAGTATCACAACCTTACACCAGAGTTTGGAAGCCGCCAAATGGTTGATTGCGGTTGGGCTTATTGTCAATATTGCCGGGGTGGTATTAATCTTTATTCTGGCTTTTAACGTCAATGCGGCAAAAACGATAATGTTGGGGTGTTTGGAGCTTTTACTGAAGTTTCGTATTTTGAAAAATGCGGCAAAGTATCGCGAGAAGGTCAAACACTTTATCAGAGAATATCAGATCGCCATTGAAGAATTAAAAAGCCATAAACTGCAAACCTTGAAATTATTTGCAGTTTCCATTTTGCAAATACTGGTACTCTACTCTGTCAATTACTGGGTGTATCGTTCATTGGGCTTGCATGATAGTAATGTGGTTACGATTATTTCACTTCAGGCAATCCTTTATGTTGCCGTGGCATTTGTCCCCACACCTGGCGCTGCCGGGGGAGCTGAAGCAGGATTTTTGCTCTTGTTTGGACCAATTTACGGGCTTGGCAATACCGCGGTAGCGATGATAATCTGGCGTCTGATCAGCTTTTATTTCATCATTCTTTTTGGTGGGATATATCTGTCCGTTCATTCGATCCGAATTGGAAAAGATACCGCAAGGCAGATTGAACAAGACTGCGATGATCAAGTTGATAAGCTATAAAAGAACATAAAATAAGGAGAAGGCAGTGAAAAAAATTGGAATTCAGCAGATTATCGATGATGTCGCAGAGATGTGTATTGAAGCCAATACCCATTTATCAGCGGATATGATGGAAGGACTGCTAAGGGCAAGGGGATCGGAAGAATCTGTCAATGGAAAAGAGATTCTAGACACGATGCTTTGTAACTTTGAAATTGCTAAAACTAAAAATATCCCGATTTGCCAGGACACTGGCATGGTTGTGATGTTTGTCACCTTTGGACAGGATCTGACCATTGAAGGGGGCAGTCTTGAAGAGGCGCTCCAGGCTGGGGTGGCCAAGGGATATCAGGAAGGCTACCTGCGAAAATCGGTTGTTGCGGATCCCTTTATCCGCACCAATACTGGAAACAATACTCCGGCGGTGATTCATTATCAGGTTGTTCCGGGTGATCGGTTAAAAATAAAAATCCTGCCCAAGGGATTTGGCAGTGAAAACACCAGCGCCCTGAAAATGCTAAAACCGTCAGATGGCATGGCGGGGGTTAAAGCCTTTGTGCTCCAAACCGTCGAAACTGGCAGTCCCAATGCCTGCGCACCGATTGTGGTGGGGGTCGGGGTTGGCGGTACCATGGAAAAAGCCGCATTAATGGCAAAGGAAGCGCTCGGTCGACCCTTGGGCGAACATAATCGACTCGACCATATCGAAGCGCTGGAAGACTACTTATTAGAAGCCTCCAATGCACTGGGAATCGGACCAATGGGTCTGGGCGGAATCAACACCGTACTGGGTGTTAATGTGGAAGTCTTTCCGACCCATATAGCAGGACTGCCGGTGGCGGTTAATATATCCTGTTATGTGAATCGACATGTGGAAAGGGAATTATAGATGGCTGTTATTGAGATCAGAACACCTTTGCGAAAAAAGGAACGAAAAAAGTTAAAAGCCGGAGACCATGTCAGGATTTCCGGGATCATTTATACAGCCCGGGATGCAGCGCATCAGCGGATGAGCCTAGCTCTGGAAAAGGGACTGCCTTTACCGATGGATTTCACTGATGAAATCATTTATTATGTCGGACCCTGCCCGGCCAAACCCGGAGAGATTATTGGCTCAGCCGGGCCGACAACGAGTGGCCGAATGGATGTCTATACCCCAGAGCTGCTGGACCAGGGACTGGGTGGTATGATTGGCAAGGGCAATAGAAGTGAGCGGGTCATCAATAGTATGATCAGCAATGATGCGGTTTATTTTGCCTGTGTCGGTGGCGCCGGGGCATTATTGCAGGATTGTATCAAATCAGTTGAGATCATCGCCTATGAGGATCTTGGAACTGAAGCGATTCGAAAAATTGAAGTTGAAGATTTTCCGGCCATTGTGGTGATTGATACCCAGGGGAACAATTTATACGAAACAGAAAGAAAAAAATTTATAAATAAGCTATGGATTTAGCGGGAGGAAACATGAAAAAAGCAGAAATGGTTATTGAAACATCCTTGCGAGAGGGTGGTACTGACCCGATTTTCAGAATTGCCGGAGAGGCGGCCAGCCGGACCAGAGAATTGGGACCAGAAGCCGTGATTAATTCAACCATCGGAGCCCTGATGGATGACAATGGAGAATTAGTGGCATTCAAATCAGTCTATGATACTTTAAAAGGCCTGCCAAACAATCTGATTGCAGATTACTCGGGACTAGCCGGTCAGCCGGATTTTTTAGAAAAGATTACCGAAGCTTGTTTTAAAGACTGTCGACCGGAAGGTCATATCCAGGCTGTAGCTACCCCCGGTGGAACCGGAGCCATTCGCCACGCATTTTGTAATTATACCCAAATGGGCGATGCGATTTTACTGACCGACTGGTATTGGGCAGCCTACGCCACCATTGCTGATGAAAATCATAGAAAGATCACCACCTTCCCGCTGTATAACGAAAAGGGCGGATTTAATTTAGAAGGCTGGAAAAACAGCATTCTGGAACTGCTGGAAAAACAGCAACGGGTGTTAACTGTTCTCAATACCCCGGCACATAACCCCACCGGTTATACGATTTCGCTAGAAGAATGGCAAGCGATTAAGAACTTTGTAACTGAAACAGCCGAGGCTCAGCCACAATCAAAAATTATTCTGCTGGTTGATCTGGCTTACATCGATTTTGCCGGCGAAGGCGATGAAGCCCGTCAATTTATGAAAATGCTGACCGGGATGCCCACTAATGTGCTGACCCTCTATGCATTTAGCTGTTCAAAGGGTTACACCATGTACGGACTTAGAAACGGAGCCATTCTTTGTGTCGCACAGACTGAAGAAATCGCCAGTGAATTTGCCAATGCCTGTACCTATTCCAACCGCGGCAACTGGTCAAATGGAACCCGGGGAGCGATGGAAACGATCACCAAAATTTTTTCCAATGATGCCTTATATAATCAGACGATGGCCGAACAGAGCTTTTACAAAAGTATCTTAAGACGTCGAGCAGCGGCCTTTGTCGAAGAAGCGCAAAAAATAGGCCTGAAAATGGTTACCTATTGCGACGGATTCTTTATCAGTATTCCTTGTGATAAACCAAAAGAAGTTAGTAGTTATTTAATGGAAAAAAATACATTTATTGTGGCCTTGGGAAATGGTTTGCGTTTTGCTCCCTGTGCAGTGCCAGAAGAAAAATGCCGTCGCTCACCCCAACTGATTCTGGATGCCATCAAAGCGGTGGAAGGCTGTTAATAGCCGGCTGGTGCTATTGTTTATGAAATTTGAAAGGTTAAGAGATGAGAGTAAAAATCGTAGATGTTGCCAAAGAAGCTAATGTTTCTGTTGCAACAGTATCCCGAGTTGTTAATAATATACCCTTAGTAAACGAAGAAACAAAGGAACGGGTATTGGAAGCCATAAAGAAAACGGGTTATAAACCCAATGCCATTGCCAGAAGTCTGAAAATTCAAAAAACCAATACCATGGGAATTATGATCCCTGATATTACCAACCCCTATTATACCGAGATTGTCCGTGGAGCCGAAGATGTTTGTGGGATCTACCATTACAATATTATTTTGAGTAATACCGATTTTGATCCGGAAAAAGAAAAAAAATCGCTGAATGTCCTAGTTGAAAAACAATGTGACGGGATTATCTATGTCGGCAAAGACCTCAGTGACGAAATGCAGGCCGAACTCATTGATGCACCCAGCGAGGTGGTGTTAGGCTGTATTCCCGATGATAGCGGTGTACTCAGCGGGGTTTTAATTAATAATGAAACGGCAGCATATGAATTAGCGACCGAGCTGATAAAATTAGGTCATAAAAAATTCATGTTGTTTTTTGATGAATTGGAAGAAGGCTATATTTATCAGGAAAGAAAAAAGGGTTTTATCAAAGCTTTTGATGAAAACGACATCGAATTTGATGACAGCCGCATTCTCAGAGAAAAGTTGAGCCTTTCCGGTGGCTATACAATGATGCAGGAAGCCATTAATGCAGGGGTTGATTTCACCTGTGTTTTCTGTTTTAATGATCAGACCGCATTGGGAGCGATTCGTTGCGCCGAAGAGATGGGTAAGAAAATTCCTGAAGATATTAGTATCTGCGGCTTTAATAATTTCTGGATCGCTGAATGGACCAGACCTCAAATTACCACGGTAGCCCAGCCCATGTATGATATCGGAGCTATTGCGATGCGAATGCTGATTAAACTCTGTGAAAAAGACGGCGACCGCACCGTCAAAAATGTATATGTGCCCCATGAGGTTCATATTCGCGGTTCAGTGGCAAAAATCGACAAATAGAAGGACTTTCATGATATCGTGATTAAAACTTTATTCATAGCAGCAATAGGTAGTAAGATAACTGGTCAGTGTGATTTTTTGATCACCTGGAATGACCAGTTTTTTCTGGACAAAACCTGAAGAAAGGAAGTTCATTGGAAGCAAATATTACACGGCTTGATTATAACGGCAAAGAAATAATTTTAATTGGAACGGCTCATGTTTCAAAAAATAGTGTCGAAGAAGTGCGGCAAACGATCGAAAAGGAAAGACCGGATTCAATCTGTATCGAACTCGATCAACAGCGTTATGAAGCAATCAATCAGAAAGACAAATGGTCGAATACTGACCTGATTCAGATTATTAAAAACAAACGGGCAGGCTTTATGTTTGTAAATATCTTATTGTCCAACTATCAGCGTAAGCTAGCAGAACAGTTCGGCATTGAATCCGGCCAGGAAATGATGGAAGGGATCGCCTGTGCCAAAGAGTACGGGGCAAAACTGGTGCTGGCTGATCGCAGCATCCAGATTACCTTTAATCGAATCTGGCGGGGGTGCAGTTTATGGGAAAAGATCAAGGTACTCTTTTCGATTGTTCTCAGCGTGGTCGATGATGAAGAGATTACCGAAGAAGATCTGGAGAATCTGAAATCTGACGATATGCTAACAGCAGCGCTTTCAGAAATGGGCTCAGCTTTTAAAGGTGTAAAAAAGTATCTGGTTGATGAACGGGATCAATATCTGGCTTATAAAATAAAGAATGCTCCAGGTGACAAGGTCGTTGCGGTTCTTGGAGCAGCACATGTACCAGGAATTAAAGAAGAGATATATAAAGAACAGGATCTTAAGAAACTGGAAGTCGTTCCGCCAAAATCAAATGCTGGAAAGGTAATTGGTTGGATGATTCCAATTATTCTGCTGGTGCTAATCGTTGTGACATTTATTGTCAGCCCCAGTTCCGGCTGGGAGCAGGCGAAAACCTGGATCCTCTGGACTGGCCTGTTAGCAGCGTTGGGAACTCTGCTGGCAGGGGGACATGTTCTCTCGGTGCTGACGGCTTTTGTGGCGGCTCCCATTACTACCCTCCATCCTTTGCTGGCTGCGGGATGGTTTGCAGGTATGACCGAAGCCCATTTCCGGAAACCAAAGGTGGAAGATTTTGAATCCCTGCCCAAAGATCTCGGCAGCATCAAAGGCCTCTGGCGGAATAAGGTAACCAAGGTGTTGATGGTGGTAGTTTTTGCCAACCTGGGGAGCAGTGTTGGAACCTGGTTGGGTGGCATCAATATTATTGGAATTTTTATTAACACCTTCTCGTAAAATACAAAAAAGACGGCCCAAAAACGTATAAATATTCAGCGAGTTTTAAAAAAACTTGTTAATGTTTGCAAAATAATATATAATTAACACCATTAGGAATAGCGAAAGGAGAAGATTATGAAAAGAAAACGATTAGGTCTATCGCTGGTTGTGTTACTACTATCGGCACTTGTTTTAACAGGATGTGCCTCCGGAGGCACCAAAAATGCGGAAGATGCTTTAGCGGATGGGGTGTTAAGTATTGGTGTTGATGATACCTACCTGCCGATGGAATTTAGAAATGATCAAAATGAATTAGTTGGTTTTGACATTGACTTTGCAAGTGCTTTAGCAGAAGAATTAGGAGTAGAGGTTGAGTTTCAGACAGTTGCCTGGGATGGTATCTTTAACGGCTTAAATGCTAAACAATATGATGTCATCATTTCAAGTACAAGTATTACCCCAGAACGTCTTGAAGGCTTTAGCATGAGTGAACCCTATGTTGCCAACGGGATTGTCATTGTATCCCGAAAAGATGCAACTCCGGTTAAGGTTTTTAAAGAGCTGGAAGGCAAAACACTAGGGGCACAAATTGAAACTACTGCAGATATTGCTGCCGAAAAATTAAAGCTTGACGAAGGCGTTAATGTTGAGATCAAAAAATTTGATGGTATGTTGGACGCATTTGCAGCACTTCAAGGCAAACAAATCGATAATGTCATTACAGATGTTGGTGTAGCGATGTATTATGTTGCGCAAAATCCAGATCTCTACGTGGTTAGCTCAGATGTATTGACCAATGAACCGATTGGGATTACCGCTCGTTCAGCTGACACCACAATGACTGAACAGTTTAATAAAGCCATTAAAGCATTGCAGGAAAGTGGCAAGATGACAGAAATTTCGATGAAATGGTTCGGTCAAGACATGACAAAAGATATTGACACCGAATTGATTGTCATTGAATAGGTTTTTCAATAATTTAATATAATATTGGAATAGGACTTGGTACAGTTTCTGTGACAAGTCCTGTTCATATGTTTGCCGAGGAACATCGTCATACTAGCTTCTACGCAGCTTGTGATTTGCATAATAGGGGAAGACAAACCAGTATGTTTCAAAGGCACATGATGAGCAAATGTTCGTGAGGGTTGTAGACAAAGTAATTAAGTTGTTAATGTCTTTTTCAGTGATGTCTTGTTTCTGCATGGTTGAAAAAGGTTTTGTCTACAGTCTGACATGGGTCAGTATTTAAATTTTTAAGACGAAGGGAAGATCAACGTGTTAAATGAAATCCAACTATGGGCAATTGTAAATGGAACCATCGTAACCCTTGAGATTGCGATTGTAGCAATCATTTTTGGTGCGATTTTTGGCGTAGTAGTTGCTCTTGGGAGACTCTCGAAAAGTAAGGTAGCCAATACGCTATCTTGGTTTTATATCTGGTTCTTTAGAGGAACCCCGATGCTACTGCAATTATTCATTATTTATTATGCCATTCCGATTATCTATCTAGATGCAACGGGTTCAACATTCACGGTTAATCCGATGATTGCTGCCTTTGTGGCGTTTTCTTTAAATGCCACCGCTTATCTGGCCGAGATCATTCGAGCCGCGATTGAGTCAATTGATGGCGGACAAATGGAAGCGTCGAAAGCTTTGGGAATGAGTTATCGCCAGGCGATGACAAAAATTATTATTCCCCAAACCTACAAGCGACTGGTTGCCCCGATGGGTAACGAGCTGATTATGTTACTAAAGGATACCTCGTTGGTATCAACGATTGCGTTATTTGATTTACTAAGAACCACTAAAACGATGGCAAGCGCAACTGGCTCATGGATTTACTATATTTATGCGGCGGCCATTTATTTATTCTTAACAACGATTATCCAGGTTGTATTTGATAAGATGGAAAAGAAACTTGGGATTTACGAAAGATAGGGAAATGAATATGAGTATGGTAAAATTAGTCAATATCCGAAAATCTTTTGGAGATTTAGAAGTGCTCAAGGGTGTCAATCTTGAGGTTTCACAAGGCGAAGTAGTCTGTATAATCGGTGCTAGTGGCTCAGGAAAAAGTACCTTGTTACGTTGTCTTAACCAATTGGAACGGATATCCGATGGAGAAATTTATATCGAAGATGTGCTTTCAGATAAACGAGCCAACAATAAAGATCTAATGAAGATTGATCCGGTAACCGTACAGTCACTGTGTGCTGATTTGGGAATGGTTTTTCAGAGCTTTAACCTGTTTCCTCATCTGACAGTGATTGATAATGTCACGATTGCGCCGCTGATTGTGAAAAAAATTGATAAGAAGATTGCGGAAACCAGAGCCCTGGATCTGCTTAGTATGGTTGGCCTGTCAGAAAAAAAAGATGAGTACCCATCACGCCTATCTGGCGGACAACAGCAGCGGGTGGCGATTGCCCGAGCCTTGGCCATGGATCCCAAAATTATGATGTTTGATGAACCGACCTCGGCGCTGGATCCCGAACTGGTTGGTGAAGTATTGGCAACGATGCGGCAGTTGGCTGAAAAAGGGATGACAATGCTGATAGTGACCCACGAGATTGGCTTTGCCCGGGAAGTGGCAGATCGGGTCATCTTCATGGACGCTGGCGTGATCTGTGAAGAAGGAAGCCCTGAGGAAGTACTGTTAAATCCAAAGGAAGAAAGAACAAAAAGCTTTCTCAATAAAATTTTATAATTAACCTATAAAAAATTGTCGTATCGGCAATTTTTTTTATTTGCTAAAAATTCGGTGTCGTGATACAATTATTTTATGCAAATTTTTGGAGGGATCAAAATGTTACTGGCAAATTATCACGTTCATTCAGATTACTGTGATGGCAAAAATACCCTCGAAGAAATGGTTACTGCAGGAATTGCTTCAGGTCTCACTAGTATGGGACTGTCAAGCCATTTATCGTTGCCATTCCCCAATGATTGGACAATGAAAGAAGAAAACTTAGAAAATTACCTCAACGATGTCAAGCTTCTAAAAGATAAATACTCATCGCAAATTGAACTGTACTGTGGTCTGGAGATCGACTTTTTTATCGATCGACAAGATATCAGCGATCTGGCCAAAGCTGTAATACCCCGGCTGGATTACACCATTATGGCTGTTCATACCATCGGCATAACGACCGGGGCAGATGTTTCTTATATTGATGAATCCCAACAGAATTTTGAGCAGGGAATAAAAAAATATTATGCCGGAGATAATCAGGCCTTTATTAAGGACTATTATCAGGGAATTGCAAAGATGGTTAGCATGTTTGAGCCCGATATCTTGGGTCATCTTGACTTAGTTAAAAAATACAATCACGATAATCGCTTTTTTCATGAACAAGACACCTGGTATCAGGAAACGGTTAAGGACTGTCTGGATCAGATTGCCACAAAAAACACCCGTATTGAAATTAACACTGGTACTAATTTGCGGATTCCAGGGGTAGGACGTTATCCCTCAGATTGGATGATGCCGGAAATGAAAAAGAGAAATATTCCGATCACAATTGGTAGCGATAGCCATTCAACAGCGGGAATCGTTTTTGAATATGACGAAGCTGAAGCATATATAACAGCATGTGGCTATCATGAGTATTGGGTATTAAGAAAAGGCCGATGGGACGCACAGCCTTTGGGAGTGTAGCATGGATAAGCTAGATCGAAACAAAATCCTTTACATTCTCATTGTGCTTGTTTTTTTGGGCGTTTTTTGGGGCTGGTATCAATATAAAGCGTCCACAAAGGTGGAAATGTCAATTACTGGAAGCGCTTTAAGTGAAACAGTCAATGATCAAAGCGGTGATAATAGCTCAGTAATGATGGTGCATATCACCGGTGCTGTGACAAAACCAGGGGTGGTTGCACTCAATCAAGGTTCGCGACTGGTTGAAGCAATCGAATTGGTGGGAGGGTTAACAGACACTGCCGATGTCAATTCATTGAATTTGGCCAGAAAACTGCAAGATGAAGAAAAAATTCATATTCCCGCGATGGGAGAAGTTTTAGAATCAAAAGCGGGCAGTGAAAATTTGAAAATCAATATTAACACAGCTAGCCAGGAAGAACTAAAAAGCCTGCCTGGGATTGGCGATGTCATCGCTGGAGCAATCATCGATTACCGGGAAAAGAATGGCGGCTTTAAACAATTGGAGGAATTAAAAAATGTCACCCGGATCGGTGATAAAATTTACGAGGGTCTTTCTGACTCAATAACACTATGAAAAAGGTTACATATAAATTAAATGATAAAATATTATCAGTAGTGTTCAAAAATATATTTTACTTGTTTACAATAGCATGATATGTGTTATACTTAATAAATCAAACAGACAAAGGGGCTGAACATGGAGTTATCAAGCAGGCAAAAAGAAATAATCGAAATCGTCAAAGAAAAACAACCCGTGAAGAGTAATGAAATTGCCGAATTACTCAATATCAATCGAGCCACGATTCGTCCAGATCTTAAAATTCTAACAATGATGGGGATTCTAGAAGCAAAGCGAAAGGTTGGCTATTATTACACTGGTCGTTCTTTACTAAATATATTAGGAAGCTATATTAAAACCATTAATGTGATGGACATTCAAACCGAGCCGACTGTTGTTGAAGAAACATCCTCGATCTACGACGGCATTATTACGATGTTTACAAAAAATGCCGGAACCTTATATGTCGTTGATGGTAAGTATCTTTCAGGGATTGTCTCCCGTAAGGACTTTATTAAGGCCATGATTGGGAGAAAAGAGGTAGAATCGCTGCCGATTCCGATGATTATGACCAGAATGCCTAATATTATCTATCTTGAACCAAATGAATCTGTTTATGATGCAGCCTATAAAACAATGTATTACGAGGTAGAATCCCTTCCCATTGTGAAAAAAGAAATTGATGAAAAGGGTATTCAGCGTTTAGTTTTAATCGGTAAGGTATCACGAACAAATATCACCCGCTATGTGGTTAACATGGGGAGAAGTGCAAAATAAGAGGTTGAAAATTGAAAAGCATTGTAATTTTTGTCGTTTCAGATACACCCACTGAAATTGGGGAACTGCTGGTGAAGGCAGGAACAAGCGTATTTAAAAACTCCATTCGCGAAGTCCGGTTTCATCCATTTGTGGATGATAAAATTAGCATTGACTATCTTTTAGATTTGGCAAAACAAGAAAACGGTTTAGTGGTCTATCGCTTTTCTTCGATTGAATTAAAGCGTCATATGGAAACAGAATCCAAAGCCAAGGAGGTTCCCATTTATGATGTGATGGGATCTCTGATGGAGACACTGAGAAGCATAACCGGTGAAGAACCCGTCGGGGATCGGTCGTCCAGTTTGGAACTCGATGCCCATTATATCAAGAAAATTGAAGCCATCGAGTTTGCCGTAAAGTATGATGATGGCAAAAATACATCTGGCTTGAATCAGGCCGATATCATTTTGATCGGGGTATCACGAACGTCAAAAACACCGATCAGCATTTATTTGGCCAACAATAATTACAAGGTGGCTAATATTCCTTTAATGCCAGAGCTTGAACCACCCAAGGAATTATTTGAGATTTCTAACAAGAAGATTTTTGGTCTCATTCTGGATCCGAACCATCTGGTCAATATTCGTTCAGAAAGAATTCGGGCGATGGGGCTGACTGGATCATCAAGCTATGGAAGTTATGAAAGAGTGATTCTAGAGTTGGAAAAAGCACAACAGCTTTTCGATAAATTAGGATGTACTGTCATTGACGTCACATCAAAAGCAATTGAAGAAATTGCAGCGATTATACTTGCAAATATAACGAGGAGGTAGAAGAAATGTCAAAAAAATGGGTTTATTTGTTTAAAGAAGGTAACGCAACCATGAAGGAACTGCTAGGGGGTAAGGGTGCAGGTTTAGCAGAGATGACTAATATCGGGCTACCGGTTCCAGGTGGCTTTACCGTTACAACCGAGGCTTGTACAGAATATTATAACCAGGACAAAAAGCTCTCAAATGAAATTATCGATCAGATTAATGAAAGTCTGAAGATCCTTGAAAAAGAATGTGAAAAGACGTTTGGCGATGTTAAGAACCCCTTATTGGTATCGGTTCGTTCTGGTGCAAAATTCTCTATGCCTGGTATGATGGATACTATTTTAAACCTGGGATTAAACGATGAAACGGTTGCAGGAATCGCGAAATCGACAAATAATGAACGTTTTGCCTTTGACAGCTACCGACGTTTTATTCAAATGTTTGGTGATGTTGTTCAAGAAATTAGCAAGGCCAAATTTGAACATATATTAGATTCTACTAAGGAAAAAAATGGCTATAAAGATGACACACAACTGACAACAGATGATTTAAAAGAAATTGTTCTTGCATACAAAAAAATCGTTAAAGAAGAAACCGGCGTAGACTTTCCGCTTGATCCCAAAGAACAATTGTTGATGGCGATTGAAGCAGTATTTAGATCATGGAATAATAACCGTGCTATCAGCTATCGAAATATGAATGATATTCCTCATGATATTGGCACCGCTGTCAATGTACAATCGATGGTATATGGAAATATGGGCGATGATTGTGGAACCGGAGTAGCCTTTACGCGAAATCCAGCTACCGGACAGAAAAAGCTTTTTGGCGAGTTTTTGATCAATGCTCAGGGCGAAGATGTTGTCGCCGGGATTCGTACCCCCAGAGACATCGAGGATCTTAAAGAGATTATGCCAGCGGTTTATAAACAATTCCATGAAACAGCAGATCTTCTAGAAACGCATTATAAAGATATGCAGGATATTGAGTTTACCATTGAAAAAAGCAAGCTTTTTATCCTCCAGACACGAACCGGCAAAAGAACCGCCGCTGCAGCCCTCTGTGCCGCTGTAGAAATGGTTCAGGAAGGTTTAATTACCAAGGAAGAAGCAATTCTGAGACTCGATCCTATCTCACTTGATCAGTTGCTCCATCCAACCTTTGAAGAAAAAGCCTTAAAAGCAGCAGAGCTTCTGGCAACGGGGCTGCCAGCCTCCCCAGGAGCCGCTACCGGGAAAATTTATTTTACGGCTGAAGCAGTTTGTGCCGCCGTCGCCAATGGTGAAGAAACCCTGCTGGTCAGAAAAGAAACTTCACCTGAAGATATTGAAGGGATGTACGCCGCAAATGGCATTTTAACAGCGCGTGGTGGGATGACCTCTCATGCGGCAGTTGTTGCCAGAGGGATGGGCAAATGTTGTGTAGCCGGATGCGAAGCAATCAAAGTCGATGAAGCTGCGAAACAGTTTACAGTAGGAAATCAGGTCTTTAAAGAAGGCGACTTTATCTCTTTAAACGGTAGTACTGGCAGTGTTTATAAGGGCAGTATTAAAACGGTAACCCCAGAACTATCAGGCCATTTCGGTGAGATCATGGCATGGGCAGATGAATTCAGAACCCTTAAAGTACGGACTAACGCCGATACCCCAAATGATGCGGCAGTTGCCGTTCGCTTTGGTGCGGAAGGGATCGGGCTTTGTCGAACAGAGCATATGTTTTTTGATGAACAACGGCTGCCCAGTGTCCGCCGGATGATTTTATCGGAATCTAAGGAACAGCGAGAAAAAGCCTTGGCTGAAATTCTGCCGATGCAAAAAGAGGACTTTATCGGTATCTATAAAGCGATGGGCGAACGTCCAGTTACCGTCCGGCTACTTGATCCGCCACTCCATGAATTCTTACCTAAAGAAAGCAAAGACATTGAAGCACTAGCTGCTGACATGGGCTTTGCTGTGGAAGATATGCTGACAATTATTCAGGGATTGGAAGAGTTTAACCCGATGCTGGGTCATCGTGGTTGCCGTTTGGCAATTACCTATCCTGAAATCGCTGAAATGCAAACCCGTGCGATTATCGAAGCAGCCATTGAAGTTAAAGAAAAAGATGGTTATAATGTTATCCCAGAAATTATGATTCCATTAATTGGTATTTATGAAGAGCTGACCTATCTGGATAAGGTTGTTCGAAAAACCGCCGAACTGGTCAAGGCAGAGCGGAAATCAGACATTGAATATCAGGTCGGAACGATGATTGAGATTCCAAGAGCCACCCTGATTGCTGATCAGATTGCCGAAACCGCTGAATTCTTCTCCTTTGGTACCAATGACTTGACCCAAATGACCTATGGCTTCTCGCGGGATGATGCCGGTAAGTTTATTACCGACTATAAGGATAAGGGGATCTTGCCAAATGATCCATTCCAGAGCATTGACGTCGAAGGTGTTGGTAAATTGGTTGAAATCGGTGTAACCCTTGGCCGGAAAACAAAGCCTGATCTTAAAGTCGGGGTTTGTGGCGAACACGGTGGCGATCCTAAATCGATTTACTTCTTCCACAGTGTTGGATTAAATTATGTTTCCTGTTCACCATTCCGGGTACCAATCGCCCGAATGGCAGCAGCTCAGGCAGCGCTGAGCAACAATAAAACCACATTTACAGACAAGTAACAATTGTCGCTACTCGGTATATTTAGTTTTAGAGAAACCCTTCGGGGTTTCTTTTTTTAATAAAAAGTTTTATAATAAAGGTAGCGTAATTAGAAAATTAAAATAAAAGAAATAGAGGGCGATGATGAAAATTTTAGTATGTGGCGGGGCAGGATATATTGGATCTCATGTGGTCAGAGCCTTAGTCGAAAAAGACTATGAGGTGGTGGTGCTGGATAACTTCTCAACCGGACATCGGGAGGCCGTCTCGAAAGCGGCTCTCATTGAGAGCGGTGATATTCGCGATAAGGCCTTTCTTGAGCAGTTGTTTACGACCTATCCGATTGATTGTGTGATGCATTTTTGTGCCAATTCACTGGTTGGTGAGTCGATGAATGAGCCGCTTAAATACTATCATAATAATGTCTATGGTACGCTTTGTCTGCTCGAAACAATGGTAGCCCATGAGGTCAAGAATTTTGTCTTTTCATCGACGGCAGCGGTTTATGGCGAACCGGAGGAAAGTCCGATTACGGAAGACAGCAACAAAAACCCCACCAATACCTATGGAGAGACAAAGTTGGCAGTCGAAAAAATGCTCAAATGGATGGATGTAGCCTATGGACTTAAATCGATGGTTTTCCGCTATTTTAATGCGGCTGGCGCCCATTCCAGCGGAGAAATCGGTGAAGACCACAACCCCGAAACTCATCTGGTGCCACTGATCTTAAAAACCGCCCTGGGACAGCGCGAACAGATCAGTATTTTCGGTGAAGACTATCCGACTCCAGATGGTTCTTGTATCAGGGATTATATCCACGTAATGGATATTGCCTCGGCCCATATCTTAGGGATGGAAAAACTGCTGACCGGCGGTCTAAGCAGTGTTTATAATTTGGGTGATGGAAAAGGTTTTTCGGTCAAAGCGGTGATTGCAAAAACAAAAGCACTGACTGAAAAAGCGTTCGCAGTCGAAGTAGTCAATAGAAGACCCGGAGACCCGGCCGAACTAATTGCCTCATCCCAAAAAGCCCAAATGGAATTGGGTTGGATTCCACAGCATTCAGATTTGGATAATATCATAAAAACAGCCTGGAAATGGCATCTAAACCATCCCCAGGGCTATCGTGAATAAGATTTAGTTAGAATTCCAGGGTGGAAAAAAACTCTGCGGCTGTTAAATCCATCGCCGCCAGCAGTGTTTCAATGCCCTTTAATTTTACAGAATAGTGCATTTCGACTCCGATTTTCTGATTATTCAGAATTCCTGCCTCCCTGAGTATTTTTAGATGTTGGGAGAGATTGGCCTGGCTGTAGTCAAATAACTGATTAAGGACGCATACACACTGGGGTTCAATTAAAAGAAATTTTACGATTTGTAAGCGAACTGGATGTCCCAACGCCTTGAAAATTTTTACTGAAACATCATCAGCATTCATAGAGGGCCTCTTTTCTGTTAATCTTCTGTGGTAGCATCATAAAACTGAAAGCCCCCAGAAAGGTTATAAACGTTTTTAAAGTTGTGATTAAGTAAGATGTTCTGGGTTGCATTGCCGGTGACTCCCTTATTACAATAGGTAATAACCGGAAGGCTCGGATCGAGCCGGTCAAGTTTGTCGCGCAGGTCAGCGTGGGGGATGTTTTGCGCTGCCGGTAAATGGCCGGCAGCATACTGCTCATTTACCCGGCTATCAATTAGCTGATACCTTTCCTGATGGTTTAGTTTTTTTTTAACTCTTCGGCAGTCATCAGCTTGCGCCCCTTATTGAGAGCATTATCGAGGATCATACCAGTATAGTGAACCGGATCCTTAGTGATTGAAAAGGGTGGCGCATAACCCAAATCGAGATTAAAGATTTCGTCCACCGTGGCGCCATAGGTAATCAGGGTGACAAAGATATCGAGGCGCTTATCGACGCCCTCATAGCCGATGATCTGAACCCCCAGGAGTTTTTGGGTAGCCCGGTCGGCAATGGCTTTGATCAGCATATCCCGGCCACCATAATAATCTGGTTGATTGGTTTTGGTATCATGAGAAACTTCGATATCATATCCGGCATTGCGGGCTTCCGCTTCCGACAAACCGGTACTGCCAATGCTGATATCAAAGACCTTAAAAATACCAGTGCTCAGGTTACCAGGGTAGATCACATTGCCGCCAGTAATGTTATCGCCGCAGATACGGCCGGTTTTATTGGCGGTTGAACCTAAGGGCCGGTAGTGCGGCTTTTTAGTCACCGTTGACCAGGTTTCGATACAGTCGCCGCAGGCATAAATATCGGTATCGATGGTCATCATCCGCTCATCAACCCGGAGCGCCCCGGTCACCCCCAGCAGTAAACCAGCCTCCTTGGCAAGGGCGACATTTGGTTTGACGCCAGTGGCCACGATAATCATTTCACCGGGAATCAGGGTGCCGTCTGCAAGGATTACCCCCTGATTGGTGGCTTCTACCACATTGGCATTTTTGAGAATCGGTATTTCTTTTTTACTGAGCAGTTTTTCCAGATATAAAGACATATCCTCATCAAGGTTAGGTGTCAGCTTACCGGCTCGTTCAACCAGGGTGACCTTGATTCCGGATGCAATTAGATTTTCCATCACTTCAAAGCCAATAAAACCGGTGCCAACAACAACGGCAGTTTTAGGCTGATGATTGTCCATAAAGGCTTTTATACTTATGGCATTTTGAACATTTCTGAGAAAAAAGACATTATCCAGGTCAATTCCCTTAATTGGCGGAATAAAAGCCTGGGCTCCGGTGCTGATGATCAATTTATCATAGGTGTCATTAAAAACGCTTCCGTTTTCGAGATTTTTAACTACCAGGGTTTTAGTGGGAATGTCAATTTTTAAGACCTCATGGCGGATATGAATATCGATATTATATTTGGATTTGAAAAAATCAGGGTTTCGTGGAGTCAATTCCTGAATCGATTTGACCTTCCCACCAATAAAATAAGGTAACCCACAGCCGGAATAAGAAATGTCCTGATCTTTTTCATAGATCGTAATTTCTGCCGAATCATTATTTCGCCGAGCTTTGGCTGCTGCTGACGTACCACCGGCAACTGCTCCTATGACAATAATTTTCATGGTATTCTCCTTTGTTTGAATCAGATTATAAAAATCAAGTGAAAAATCGGGTATTTATAAATACCGTTAACTCTATTATAATCAATCGAAAATTTAAAAGCAATGAAGTTTTGTCTAATCCTGGTATCGATAGCAGTAAGAAAAGCCTTTGTAAGGGTAAAACCTGATCGTTTATGATATCGGCAAGCCTGTATCTGGAATTAATCTGGAATGCAATTATTCAAGTTAGTCTAAGCTCAGTTGTTAATCAAATAATTTGGATATATCCCAGAGAAACGGGTAGTAAGTTATAAAATAACTTAAAATCAAGCGGTTAGACCGGTTTCGCTGCTTTGTCGGAGGCATTTGAAAAGCGTAAGTGACATCGAGAAAATAAATTAAAGCATTCAAAAGTACTACCCGAGCTCAATTGACTTTGAATTTAAGAGGTTAACGCATGATCAAAAGAAACAGTAATAATAACAGCCGACAAGCTGAAAAAGAAACAAGCCAAAGCATTCCGAAAATTTGGGCATGGACTTTTAATTACTTATTAAAACCCTCAAGCCTGGGGGTGCTTGTTTTATTTGGGCTGCTGTTGGTTGTCTTGTTTTTACCGCCAGTCATCGGCATGGGTGATGATGGAAGCACTACCGCCATTATTTCAGGCAGTAATCTCTATTCTCTCGACGCCCTCAATGCCAAAGAAGCGATCGCTTTTTTTTCAAAAAACTGGGGCATTATGGAATATTACAATGATAGCGAGACCAGTTTGATCACCTCCCAGACACCTTTTATCAATGCGGCTAAGCGGCTCGATCAGGCTTTTAGCTGGGATTGGCTGTTTGATCTGCGGTTTTATGGCGCCGTGATTTCGGTGTTTTATCTGCTTGCGATGTACTTTCTATTTGAAACCGTCACCTATGGTAAGCGGGCGAAATGGTCCTATGTTATTGTTGGTCTAGGGGTATTCATCTTTGGTGACACGGCTTATACAGCCTGGATTAATTCCTTTTACACCCAGGCGCTCAGTTATGTCCTGGTAATTATTCTGGGAACTTCGCTGATATTGATGGGGCAGGAAAAGTTGAATGACTATCTCCTGATCAGCTGCTATTTTTTGAGTGCATTACTACTCTGCCTCTTGAACCAGCAGTATGCCTTGCTAGGAATATTTTTAGGGATTCTCGGCATTAATCTTAAATATGTGGACAAAAGAAAAGATTATCAACGAATTTGCACAATATGTGGAAGCTTGCTGATCTTATCATCGCTAGCGGCATTTTTTATCATGCCCAGTCAACTGACAAATCTTAGTGCCTATCATAGTATGACTCGCGGGGTATTGATGACAGCTGATAATCCAGAGCAAGCCTTAAAAGAATTTTCGATCAATCCGCAGTATGCTGTTTTAACCGGAACTTCTTATTATCAGGCAATTTCCCCGGAAACGATGAACAGCGAGGCGATGAAGCGTGATTTTTTCAAGCGGGTGAACCCCACCGGAGTGGCGATTTATTACTTGGCCAATCCCGGTCAATTGTATGAAATGCTCAATCGCTCGGTGGACAGCAGTTTTAATATTCGGCCATCCTGGTTAGGCAATTACGAAATAAGCCAGGGATATCCACCGGGAACAAAAAGCTATTTTTTTACCGGATGGAGTTATCTAAAAGCCAATCACCTGCCCGGAAATTTTGGTTTCGTGGTCGTCTGGATGGGGATGATTATTGGCGTTTATATCCGGTTTTTTAGAAAAGGCATCATTGAAAAAAACGAACGCAACACGCTCCGCTTTATCGGTCTGATGACCTGGATGTTGATCGGGTTCTGGGAATTGTATGTTGCCATTATTACCTCAGGAGATACCGATACCCTGGGACACTTGTTTATTTTTTCACTAACCTTTGATCTGATTTCATTTATTATATTGGGAAAATTTATCCACTGGATCGAAAAACAGTTACGAAAGGTAGATTGGGAAGCTCGCAAACAGGCGTTTTTTAATCAGAATAAGGATAAAGATAAGAATAAAGCCCAGGGAGGATACCGGTTATGAAACGCTACATGATCATTTTTGTCGCCCTGTTTTTAATGGTTAGACCAATGCCAGTGGTTTATGGTATGGAAGCTGCCACCCAGCAAAATAGTTCCTCAAGCGTTAAAGATGTACTGCTGATCTATGACCAGTTGGCACTTGACACGGTTTACCGTAATAATCTAAATGCGGTGGAAAACTTGCTGACCGCCTTGTCCCGAACGGCGGAAATAACGTCGATTGATGAATACAGTAGCGGACGGATGTCAGACTATCAAAAAGTAATCCTCTTAAAAAACACAGATAACCGCGTTAGCAACCTGGCTTTTATTAATGACTGCCAGAATTATGCTGGTGCGATGGTTTATATCGGGTTTGCAACGGCGGGGTTGATCCCTGCTCTGGATAACTTTCCGATCAGCCGTCAGTTGGGTCGGACAGTCTCCGTAAATATGAATCAGTTGGTAATCAATAGCATCTGGATTGATGAATTGCGAGTAATTGATGAACTGCCTGGATCAACGAAAACGACTATCCTTGTCGGGACAGCAGCCTATCCTTTTGCAAAAAGCCTCGAAAAACTGACCTATGTACCGACCTTTATTGACAGCCCGGGGTTTGTTCTGGCTTTGGGGGGGATCCTTAAAGACTGGTTCGTTCTGGAAAAATCGGTCGACATGACCTTGTTAATCCCTAATATTTATCCCTTTTCTGATTTGAATATGGTCATCGAAACCAGCGATGCTTTTTACGCTAGCGGTATTCCCTTTGCGCTGGGAGTGGTTCCGATCGATGATAATATCGACTTTCCGGCCATGGCGCGGTTTTATCAGGTGCTGCGCTATGTGCAGTCAAGAAATGGCACCATTATTGTCCACCGTCCCAGTCCCGACACGATCTCTGACAGCGGCACAGTTTTATCTAAAAAAATGTACGCGGTGATCACCAAAATGGTTGAAAATGGCGTTTATCCCTTAGGTTTGGCGACTGGTAAAAGCTTGTTTTTTGATGATGTCAGCAGGCTTAATCCCTTAAATCTTTTTTCTTCAGGGATTATTCTACCGGATGATGGGATCACCGAGGGGGGTAGCAAAGAAACTTGGGTGCTTCATTCAGGTAGCCTGGGAATCAGCCTTGAAACGATTGGAAATACCAGCAGTTCGACTCGAAATTTTGGCAACTATCCGATTAATACCACGCTTGTCATACCATTACCGGAAAATCAAGCGACACTGGCCGCGCAGCTGGAGATGATCAATAATAAGTGGCTTTCATTGACCGATTATAAGGCGCTGAATAATTATTGGACAATCGGGCAAAATACCGTCACAAGTAGCGCTTCGGGAATTCGGGTCAATGGTCTTCCGATTTCGCTGATTTTTGATGAGGAACCGATTGAAGATGATTATCTTTATCAAAAACCGCCGGAATACAGTCTGGGAAAAATCTTCACTGCCGGTAATGCTTTCTTGCTGTCGGTAGTAGGGTTGATTATTGTTGTTTTTAGCATGATCGTGATATTCAGCCGCCGGGTATATCTAAACAAATTTAGAAAAGTGGTCAGTAATGAGAAAAAGAATGAACCAGAAAAAAACCCCCATGATCAGGAGGAAAACATCACATGAATGTGTTTGATTATTTAATGCTGATTAACATCTTTTTAATCTGGAGTCTCCTATTTGTAAATATCGTCCTGATTGTGGCGGGATATGTCTATTATCTGAAGGTCGAAAAAGAGCAGCCACCAGAAATTATTGGCGAATATCCCTTTGTTTCGATTATGGTGCCAGCCCATAATGAAGGAGTGGTTATTGTCAAAACCGTCGCCGCCCTACTGGCCTTAGACTATCCCGGCGACCGCTACGAAATTATTGTGATCAATGATAACTCCTCAGACAACAGCGCCGAACTGCTAAAGGAAATCCAGGATAGTAACCCCAATCGTAATCTGATTGTCATTAATACCGATAAGATTACTGGTGGAAAGGGAAAATCAAATGCTCTGAATATTGGCTATCAACAGGCTAAAGGCGAGTTTATAGCCATTTACGATGCCGACAATACCCCGGAACATAAGGCACTTATCTATCTGGCTGCCGAACTAAAGGCCGATGATTCGCTGGGAGCGGTGATCGGTAAATTTAGAACCCGCAATAAGGAAGTCAATCTGCTGACCCGCTTTATCAATATTGAAACGCTGTCGTTTCAGTGGATGGCTCAGGCCGGCCGGTGGCAGCTGATGAAGCTGTGCACCATTCCCGGAACCAATTTTATTCTGCGACGAACGATCATCGAGGCGATTGGCGGATGGGATGAAAAGGCGGTAGCTGAAGATACCGAAATTAGCTTTCGAATTTATTTAATGGGTTATAAAATTAAATTTCAACCCAAAGCCGTGACCTGGGAGCAGGAACCGCAAACCTGGAGTGTCTGGTTCAGACAGCGAACCCGCTGGGTCAAGGGCAATGTTTATGTACTAATTAAAAACATCGGTTATCTGGTCGATAAGGATGCCAAAAAAATCCGCTTTGATATTTTTTACTTTTTATCCACCTATTTTTTGCTGCTAACGGCCTTGGTGGTGTCAACATCGATCCAGGGATTTAGCAATTTGCTCTGGTTTACCGCCTTCGTGATGTTTGTTCTGGGCGTCTTTATTGCGCTGACCACCGAAAAAGGGGAAATGAGTGTATCAAATTTTTTTATCATCGCCCTAATGTATGTCAGCTATTGTCAGATGTGGATTATCGTAACGGTTTATGGCGTTTTTTCGTATTTCAAAGACCGCATTAAAAAGCAGGACAGCAAATGGTATAAAACCGAGCGCTTCCAGGGCTAAGACAAAAAAGGAGGAGAACATGAAAAAAATAACGATCACGATAATGCTGTTGGGTACGCTGCTGGGGATCTTGATTCAGCCAGTCAGTGCTGTCAATTATGGCGGCGTAGCACAGTCGGAGGCGCGAAGCGAAACCCAGACCTTTGTGACCAATTTTTCGGATCATTCGATGAAGGGGTTGTTCTCAACAACCGAGCAAACCTTCTGGATAGCCAAAGACTGGGACGTCGAAACGGTGCAGCTGCAGCTGGAATACCGGGCTACTCAATTGGCCGATACACAATTGTCGAGCCTGACGGTGGCCATTAACGGGACTTATTTTCATTCATTACGGCCGGCTGACAATACTGGCAATCGTCATGGCATAGATATTACGGTGCCCTTAGAGTTTTTGCAACAGGGTTACAATAACATCAGAATCGATGGCTATATGCGGACTCAGGAGGCTCAGCCCTGTGTCGATGATGTCAGCGAGGCCAATTGGCTTGACATTTTAAAAGAATCAAGCATTACCGTAAAGTTTAACAAAAATGCCTTTACCACCAGCATTGAATCCTTCTACAATCGCTTTTTAGAAGTGGATGCCCTGAGATATTGGGAATCGGCATTGATCATTCCAGATGCAAATAATCAGGCAGAACTAAATGCTGCCTTGTTAGGAATCTCCGGCATATCCAATCAGACCATTTACCCTGACGACTATTTTCCGATTCTGACCTTAGGTGATTTGAGCGAAAATTTGCAAAAGAACAGAATCATCATTGCCAGTTATGATCAGCTGCCAGAAAAATACCGCAGTCAGGCCGACCAAAACGGGATCAATGACGAAGATGCTTTGCTGGTACTGGTTAATGAAGGCTCAGGAATCAATACGCTGATCATCACTGCAAAAAACGATATCGCCCTGATCAATGCTGGCCGGATGCTGGGGAATCCGGACTTGATGAAGCAATTGCAGTCGACAGTCAAGCAGCTGGGAAAAACCGAAGATATTAAAACCCAAGTATATGCGGCCGAAACCTATATCAGTTTTGCCGGTTCGGAAGGAACCTATTACAATGGCGCCTTTCGTCAGGTCAAAGAATTTGCCATCAACTATCCGTCAAATCGAAGGCTGACCAATGCCAGTGAATTCTATTTAAGTTATCGTTATTCAGAAAACCTCGATTTTGACCGGTCATTGATGACGGTTTATATTAATGACATTCCCGTCGGCAGCAGAAAGCTTGCCCAGCATAAGGCCGGAGGGGATGAGGCAACTATCGCGATTCCCACTGATATTGATATTGGCGGCTCGTTTCAGGTAAAGGTGAGCTTTGATCTGGAGATAAAAGATCTCTGGTGTAGTTTGCGGCAAGGCGATATGCCCTGGGCTTACCTTACTCCCAACACGATGTTAAAAATCAACTCCGTCGCCAGTCAGGATCTGATTTTTGAAAACTATCCCTCCCCCTTCGTGACAGATTACAGTTACAATGCGCTCAGCCTGGTGGTGCCAAATCAGCTTGATCAGGAAACGGCCAAGTTGCTGGCGAAAATGTTTCGGGTGATGGGACGCTTTACCAAAGGGAATACCGGTCAACTAAGCGTGCTTTATCCTGGCGAAATGAATGAGGCAGCACTATTTTCAAATATTATTGCGGTCGGAACCGCTGACAATAACAGCTTTATCAGGAGTAATAATGACAAGCTGTTTTTCTCCTTTAGCGAAGACGGCAATAGCTTATTATCCAATGAAAAGCTGGTGATCGATCCAGCTTATGGAAAAACCCTTGGTTCAGCGCAGTTGCTTAGTTCATTATATAATAAAGCCGGTCGAGCCAGCCTGATGGTGGTGGCACCCAACCAGAAGGGACTAGTGGCGATTGGCAATAACCTCGGAGAAATAAAAAACCTGGGCAGGCTGTCAGGCGATGCAGTTCTGACTGACACCAATGGCAATGTTCTGACCTATCGCTTTAAAGCCCCCAAAAATCCTACCATTGCAGTGGTTCAGCAAATTGCCGTAAGTCAGGACGCGCAGATTTTTCTGGTTGTCAGTATCATGGTGCTGATTCTGCTGGCGGTGGGGCTGATTATGGTTGTTCGTAAGCATGGCATTGAACTCAAGAAGGGAGGCTGGCGAAAATGAAAAACAGAGATCAGGTTTTATCCGATCTGGGAATTGTTTTCTTTCTGGTATTAACCTTCGTTACGATAACCTTTACAGCCCAGGATTCGGCTCATTATGTCCAGAATTTAGTAATGCTCAATGTCAGCTTTCTGGTTATCTTGATCACTTACTTCAGTAACATAACCCTGGGTCTGGTTACCAATGGCATCGTAATTTTTTTCTATATCTCCTATACCATTTTTCTGGTTCTAGTGAATGGTGAACCGCTGACGGCTTCCTCCTATTTCTGGATTGTGCTGCTGCCGCTATACACCTACGTGGTCAGCTTGATGACTGGAAGAAACCGAGCGCTGCAGGATCGGGTCAAAGAGTTAGAAGATGAAAATGTCAGTTTATCGACAGTCGATCCCGATACCGGGCTGCGGAATTTTAGAACCCTGATCAGCGATGCCAAAATTTTCATCGGCATGTCAAGACGGGGGCAAATTGAGTTGTCACTGATGATGATCAAGTTTCGGCATTATAAAGAAATCAAACGCATTCTGGGAGAAGAGCGACTGCCGCTATTTATCCGCCAGATGACCGAGGTGATGCATCGCAGCCTGAGGGTGGAGGATACCCTTTATCTGATTGAAAAAGACGACATCACCTTTGGCCTGTTTTTGATCACTGATACGGTCGGAACAAAAATTGTTGAAAACCGGATCAGGGATCATATGAAAACCGAAGAGTTTTATACCATCACGGCGCCATATGAGGTCGAAATAGATTTAAAAATTGGTGTTTTCCATTGTGATGAATGTAAAAAAGGAGAAATGGTTTCGCCGATGGAATTTATTGAAAGAGCGCGAAAAGAAATGGAATACGATGTTGGTTAAAATCTGAAATTAACACATTAAAAAAACCGGGTAGCTGTTGTTAAGTCACAACTTGCCCGGTTTTTTGGCGGTTTAGGGTTTAAAATAATCAGCGATAGCCGAGCAGATCCGCGCAGATGCTTGGCCGTCACCGTAGGGGTTAATGGCATGCGCCATGGCCTGGTAGGCTTTGGGGTCGTCCAATAGCTGCTGGGTGATGTTAATGATGTTGTCACTATCAACACCGCCCATGACGACGGTGCCGGCATCGACGGCTTCGGGTCGTTCAGTTTCCTGGCGCAGCACCACCACCGGTTTACCCAGTGCCGGGGCTTCCTCCTGGAGACCACCGGAATCGGTAAGAACCAGATAGGCACGGCCGATCAGGTTGGACATTTCGCCATAATCCAGGGGAGCAAGAATGTGAACCCGATCAAGATCAAAAAGAAGCGGCATGGCTATTTCGGCTATTTGCGGATTGGGATGCATCGGGAAAATCACCTCAATATCGGGATTAGCCAAAACTAGTTCACGCATAGCAAAAAAGATATGTTCCATCGGTTTGCCGATGTTTTCGCGGCGATGGCAGGTTAACAAAATCACCCGCTTGCGTTTAAAGTCAATCGTGTTGAGGATCGGGTTTTCAAAATGATAGTCATCGGTTACGGTCATCAGTAAGGCATCAATGACGGTATTGCCGGTGATGACAATTCGGCTTTTAGGGATGTCTTCGCGGATCAGATTATCACGATTACCGAGGGTGGGTGAAAAATGCAGGTCACCCAGTTGGCCGATCAGAGTCCGGTTCATTTCCTCCGGGTAGGGCGAGTACTTATTTTTGGTGCGCAGGCCAGCTTCGACATGACCAATCGGAATCTGTTCATAAAAAGCCGATAGGGCTGCCGAAAAAGCGGTAGTAGTGTCGCCATGAACCAGTATCATATCGGGGCTTTCGGCGGTAAGGATTGGTTTTAGCGCGTTGAGAATACTGGCGGTCAGGTAGGAGAGGGTTTGACCGGGCTGCATCAGGTTTAAATCATAATCGGCAGTGATGGAAAAAAGCTCCAGCACCTGGTCCAGCATTTCGCGGTGTTGGGCGGTCAGGGTTACTATCGTCTGGAAACGGGGATCTTTTTTTAACGCAATCACCAGTGGTGCCATTTTGATGGCCTCCGGCCGGGTTCCAAAAAGAAGCATGACTTTGATTTTTCGCATCGGTACTCACTTTCTTGCTGTTTAGTCAGATAAAACCAATGATCACTGGTTATAAACCAGACCAAGCAGCGCCTGCAGATTATCGTAGGAATAGGCGTTATTGTTGTAGCCGAAACCACCATAGAAAGGATCGTGTTGATCCGTGACCTGGTGTTTTTTAAGCTGGGTCAGGGCGTTACTGGTTAAAAATTCGTTTCCCAGCGCCGCACCAATCTGAGCCGCAATACCGTAGGCGGCTGAAGATTCCTGATTATCCAGAGCAATTCCGGTATCGGGATCATAATAGGAATAAAGGGTGCCGCTGAGGGTTTGCTCTTCCAGCCAAGCGATCGATTGTGGCGAATAAACTCCCGCTTCAGCGAGATTCTGCATGACCATTAAGCTATCGAGGATGTTGATCTTTCCGTCAGCGTTATTATAGCTACCCTTTTGGGGATCATAGCTTTTATGGTAGAGGGGCAATGTTTCGCTAATAAAGCTGCCCAACAGGAGCTGTCTATTTGTTTCGACTGCCGCGCTGAGATCAGTTTTGGCCGCCGCCAGGCTTTTAATTGCCGCTAGGTTAATATAGGCTATCTCGACGGTTTTATCCTCGGTGGGACGGGCAGAGCTGTAGTAATTGACCAGGTAAGAATTGTGAAACCCCTTGGTCGGCAATTGGTTTTCTAGAATTTCAAAGATTTCGTTGCCAGAATCATTTAGCGGCCATTGCTTTTTTGCCAGAGTCAGGGTCTGGTAGATCCGCAGATCGTCTATGGTGGCCGAAACATCGGTAATCGGGTCGCTTTTTTCTAGGATTCGCCACAATAAAATATTATCAATGAGCAGATAATCATGAATATAGTCAGCAGTTTGATCAAAAAGGTGTTGATCTCCGGTCAAGCGGGCATACTCCAATAACAGCCCCATCGATTCAGAAAGTATTTCATGTCCGGTGGATAGCTCTCCGGTTTGGGCAGTGTTCTGATAATTGGTATAAATACCACCATAGGCAGAGGTCAGCTGGTTGTCGATAAAGGCCTGACAATCCAGGGTTTGCCGGGAGAGTGGGGCAACCGGTGTCAGCGGGGCTGATGCCAGTGTTTGATAAGCAGCCATTTCGGAATTATCCTCGTTTTTTTTTGGGGAACAACCCCAACTCGTGACAATCAAACCAGCCAGCAAAATAAAAATAAAAAACAGTTTAAGTTTTCTTTCCATATTTTAATTTCTTTCCTATCTTTGATCGACCTTTTAGCATCACCTTACGAACCAGATTAACGGTCGAGGAGACCATGATAATGCCCACTGCCAGTGCTCCAGAAATCAGCAGGGTATGAATGCCGGTAGAGATACCAAGATCAATCTCGCCGTTGATAAAATAAAGCATCGTATAGTAGATGCCGCCGCCCGGAACCAGCGGAATCAGGGCTACCGCCAGATAAATAGTGGTCGGTGACTTGGTTAAGCGTGCTAACACCTCGGCATAAAGGGAGATTGCGATGGTGGCCATCAGATACGGGAGGACATCATTGCTAATCAGCAGTTGAAAAATCACGTAAATCAGCTGTCCCAGCATCCCGCCGAGGGCAGCAAGGAGCAGCTTGTTACGGGGAATGTTAAAGACAATCGCAAAGGCCAGCGAGGCACCAAAGGCATAGATACAGGGAGTAATATAATTCATCGCTTCAACCTCCCCAGAATGGTCGCAATAGACTTAAGGGCACCGCTACCCCAGCAGCAATGGCAGCACCAATTAGCAGTGCCTCAACGCCCTTGGCCAAGCCGGAAAGATAGTCTCCGGCGATGATGTCGCGGATTGAATTGGTGATCGCCAGGCCGGGCACCAGGGTCATAATGGAGCCGATAATAATGGTATCCATATTGGTGGTCAGCCCCAGTCTCAAGGCAATTACAGAAACGGTCGAGGCAATCAGACCGCCGACAATATGAGTGAAAAATACATTAGCCTGAAATCGACGCATGGTATCCATTTGTAATTTTATACCCACCCCAATGATAAATCCGACACAGCTGTCGATAAAACTACCCCCAAAAAAAAGCGTGAACATCTGGGAAATAAAGGCGAAAGCCAATACATGCAGATAGTAAGGATAAGAGGGGATGGTATCGATGCGGCTAATTTCTGACAGCAGGTCTTTATAGTTAGTCGGTTCATAACAGATATGCCGGGATAGATGATTAATTTCAGATACCTTGGTCAAATCGATTTGACGCGTGTGAATCCGCCGGGTTCGAGTTAGCGGAACCTCGCCTTCTAAGGTGACTGAGATGATGATGGTGGTTGGAACAACGAAAATTTCTGCCTCTTTGGCACCAAGGGCAATACAGATTCGGTGCATCGATTCTTCCACCCGGTAGGTTTCAGCGCCGTTGGAAAGGAGGATCACCCCCATTTCCATGGCCACATGACTGAGTTGGGTAACAGTCATTACAGTTCATCCAGGATGGCATCAAGAACCCGGTGTGCCACCGCATCCTTGGATAATAGGGGAAGCGCTTCGGTTTTTTCAAGGGTAATAATGGTCACCCGATTGGTAGGGGTGTTAAAACCGGCACCTTTTTCCTTTAAATTATTGGCCACCATCATATTTGCATTCTTAATATAAAGCTTTTCCCGGGTATTGTCGATCATATTTTCAGTTTCCATCGAAAAGCCGCAAACAAATTGATCAGAACGCTTCTTTTCGCCAATTGTTTTTAAAATATCAATTGTCGGTGTCAGGTTAATCACAGGCCGTCCATCGCGTTTTTTAATTTTTTCGGTAGCCACCGTTGCTGGCTTGAAATCGGCAACGGCGGCGGCCTTAATGACAATGTCGGTTGGTTCAAAATGATCCATCACCTGAGAGCACATCTCACTGGCAGTCACAACCGGAACAAAATTGACAAAGGCCGGTGGGGTGAGCGCCGTTTTGCCGCTGATCAGGGTGACATCAGCACCCCGGAGCATTGCGGCTTGAGCTAGCGCATAACCCATTTTGCCGCTGGAATGATTGGTAATGTAGCGTACTGGATCGATTGCCTCACAGGTGGGGCCGGCAGTAATCAAGATCTTTTTTCCCTTGAGATCATGAAAAAAGGCAATTTCCCGAAGGATATGATTGATTAGCAGTTCTTCATCCGGAAGCTTTCCGGCGCCGATGTCCTTGCAGGCCAACACGCCGACCGCCGGATCGATGACCTTATAACCCAGCTTTTTCAAGCTTTTTAAATTATTTTGGACAATCGGGTTTTCGTACATGGCGGTATTCATGGCCGGGGCAATCAGTTTGGGACAATGACAGGCCATAATCGTGGTGGTGAGCATATCATCGGCAATCCCGGCATTGATTTTCCCGATCACGTTGGCTGAAGCCGGTGCCACAAAAAAAAGGTCGGCTCGTTTGGCCAGGCTGATATGGGCCACATCGTAAGAAATATTGCGGTCAAAGGTGTCAACAATACACTTGTTGCCAGTTAAACTCTCAAAGACCAGGGGGGCGATAAATTCCTGGGCGTTTTTGGTCATAATAACCTGAACATCACAACCCATTTTAGTTAGACTACTGGCTACATTGGCCATTTTATAAGCGGCGATGCTTCCGGTAATCCCCAGAACAACGGTTTTATTTTTAAGTAGATTTTTCATCGGCTATCCTTTTCCAACTGTTTTCATTTATTTTCATAATCATTATACCAAATCTGGTGGCCAGGAGTAAATATAAGTTTTTATTGTATTTAGATAGTTGGTTGCTACCGTACCGATCAATTGTTAATCTGTTGTTCGCTGCGGGTTCGGACAGGCTATCGCCATGTTCGCCCCGATGCGAACAACATGATGTAACAATTGTCGGTACTCAGTTTATCTTTTTATAAACGCAGCATAAAAAATAAATTTTTATTGAAATTAAATAAAAAAGGCGTTAAAATATAGATGCATTGTATCCGGCATGACTGGAACGATAGCGGGAGGTAAAAATGAAAAATCCAAAGACCAACGATTTGGTCAAACTATCCTTTTTTGTGGCGATTATCGTCTTATTGGCAGTTACACCCTTTCTCGGCTATATCCCCTTGGGATTCACCCGAGCCACGATTATTCACATCCCCGTCATTATTGGCAGTATTATCTTAGGACCACTTTATGGTGCCTTTTTGGGATTTGTTTTTGGGCTGACCAGTTTAATCAACAATACCTTTAATCCCACCGTGACATCCTTTGTTTTCACCCCGTTTTATTCGCTGGGAACCTATTCCGGTAATTTCTGGAGTCTGGTGATCTGTTTTGTCCCTAGAATTCTAGTCGGTGTGGTACCTCATTATGTCTATCGGGGAATCAAAAAAGTAAAAAATAATGACGTCTTGGCGCTGGGCTTTGCTGGCGTTGCGGGATCATTGACCAACACCCTGTTGGTCATGAATTTTATCTATCTGTTTTTTGGACAAAGTTATGCTGAAGTTAAAGATGTGGCTGTTTCGACCCTCTACGGAGTGATTCTTTCCGTGATTGCCATTAATGGTATTCCAGAAGCGATTGTCGCGGGGATTCTGACCACCGCTGTCTGCAAGGCGCTACTCCGATATGCCGGTAAGCCGGCGCTGCAATAAACCACGTTTTTAGACTGATAAGTACAAATATCAAATCAAAACAAAGATCAAATTAAAACAAAGATCAAATCAAACAAATATCTAACTGCTTCGGGTAAGTCCTGAAGCAGTTTTTTTTAAAATTATTACTGTTGCAAATTGAATTTATTACTTTGACATCCCGGTAAAAGAATATATAATTAAGACAAAAATCCCAACAAGCTTAAAAAAGGAGTTGTGATGAAAAAAATTAATAAGGTCCTGGCATTGGTGTTGCTATTAGTGATGGTATCTGGATGTTGGGTAACAACAGCCTTGGCAGCAACCGTCAATGATGATCAGACCATTACCCTGAGGATCATCCACACCAATGATATTCATTCCCGTTACAGCTATAGTAGCCAAAACAATACCCTTGGCTTTGCCAAACTAAAAACCATCATCAATCAGAAAAGTCCCGATCTTGTTGTCGATGCTGGCGATATTTTTCATGGACAGTCCTTTGCTACCATTGAAAGCGGTGGCTCGATTGCGCAGTTGATGGCGGCAGTGGGCTATGATGCGATGGCGCCGGGAAATCACGATTTTAATTATGGCAGCGCCCGACTGCTGGAACTGGCTAGCATGGCTAATACCAAAATTCTCGGTAATAACGTGACCTACAGCGACTCGGGGAAGCCCTTCTTTAGCGACGACTATTTAATCAAAGAAATAGCGGTCGCTGGTCAAGTGATTAAAATTGGTGTCTTTGGACTGATCAGCCCGGATATTTATTCGGATACAGCCCCGGCCAATGTGGCCGGCCTGAGCTTTGGTACCCATGAATCGGTGATTAACAGTGCTAAGCAGAAGGTGGCGACACTTAATGCCCAAGGTTGTGATATAATTGTTGCCCTGACCCACATCGGGGATTCCGATAACGGAATCTTAATGCGCAGTGATGCCATTGCCGAGGGGGCACCGGGAATTGATGTGATCGTCGATGGCCACACCCATGATGTCGAAAACCGGGAAGTCAATGGCACCCTGATTGTTCAAACCGGCGCTTATTTTAGTGCGGTCGGTGAGGTTGAAATCACCCTAAATAAGGCAGCTGAACAGCCTGATCCCGAAGAGGCCAGCTATACCATTTTTGATAAAAACGCCAGCCTGACAAGTGTGGCTCAGGCGACCGATGAGATCGTTCCGGCCGATCCGAGCGTGGCGGCTCTAACGGCCGAAATCGAAGCCCGGCAAGACCCGATTAAAAAACAGGTGGTCGGTAACACCCCAGTAAAACTGGGCGGCAGCACTGATAATATCTGGCAGGATGTCCGGCTTGGTGAACTGAACCTGGGCAGAGCTCTGTCTGACAGTTATCGCTTTGTTACCGGGGCTGATATTGCTGCTGAAAATGCCGGGGGCATCCGGGCGCTGATTCCCGCTGGGGAGATTAACAAGGGTCAGGTTATTGACGTGCTGCCCTTTGGTAATTATCTGGTGACCAAGTCAGTTTCTGGTGCTGATCTTAAAAAAATGCTGGAAACCAGTATTGAAATCGGCGTTAATAACCAGATTGCTAACGAAAAAAATGACAACTCCTGGCCCAATAATAGTGGTAGCTATCTGCAATGGAGCGGCATCACCGCCCACTATGATTTAGCCAAACCGATAGGCGAGCGGGTCTTTTTAGCTCAGGTTGCTGGCGTTGATCTGGATCCCACGCGAAGTTACACGATTGCCTGCAATAACTATCTGGCCACCAGTAGCGACTACCCGAGTTTACAAGACGCCGCGATCATCAATGAGTATTCAGCCTGTGATGAAGCCTTTATCTCTTATCTGGAGAATGCCGGCCATGACCGTTTTATGGCGGCCATCAATACCCCTAATGTGAGATCAGGAACCGCACCACAACCGCTGCCAAATCCTCAACCGGGACAAAAGCAGTCGCCCAATAATCCTCGAACTGGTTATCGACAATGGGGCTGGGAATTGATCTTTAGACCAGTCTTTTGCTTCTGATTTTGTGAATTATGGTTTATGAGCTACTATTAGCATAAGATTAACGCTTGCGGGCAGCTACTAGCCGCCCCTACAGGATCATGGATGACGTTTTTGTACAAGTTAAACACCAATGCCTGCGACAGTTAGTCCGGGCGGTTATCAACCGCCCGCAAAGATCGCTGTTTAACAATTGATAGTGGTTACAAGCAACCACCATTACGGAGCAACAGGAGGTATGACCTTATCAAAAGAAATAACAACCGCCAGAAGATGATGGCTTTGGCCATCGAAATGGCCAGGCTGGGCGAATCAAAGGGAGAAGTACCAATTGGTGCCATCATCGTTTGCGATGGTAACATCATTGCCCGGGCCCATAATCAGAAAGAAAGCCTGGCAGACCCCACGGCTCATGCCGAAATCCTGGTAATCCGAGCGGCCGCAAAAAAACTAGGACGCTGGCGGCTGAATGATTGTCAATTGTATGTCACCGCCGAACCCTGTGTCATGTGTATGGGAGCGATAATCCAGGCGCGGATTCCGGTGCTGGTTTACGGTGCCACCGAAAAAAAGTTCGGCGGCGTCGAATCGACAGCCCGGCTGGGGCAACATCCAATGCTCCCCAAACAGATGGAAATTTACGCTGGAATTTGCGAACAAGCATGCGAAGAATTACTAATAGATTTTTTTAAGAAAAGGAGAAACGAAGATGAGTAACAAATCAAAGGTGTATTTTACAACCTTACGGACAACCGGTTCCAATAATATTCTAAAAAAGCTGGAAAAACTGGTCACTGCCGCAGGCATGACCGACATCGATTTTGAAAACAAATTTGCGGCCATTAAGATTCATCTCGGCGAACCGGGGAATCTGGCCTATCTCAGACCAAATTATTCCAAAGTGATTGTCGATATGGTTAAGGAAAAAGGCGGCAAGCCCTTTCTCACCGATTGCAATACCCTTTATGTGGGCCGACGAAAAGATGCCCTGGAGCACCTCGATGCAGCCTACGAAAATGGTTACAACCCCTTTGTCACCGGTTGTCATGTGATTATTGGCGATGGCTTAAAAGGAACCGATGACATTGAAGTGCCACTTACCGGCGGCGAATGTATCACTTCTGCAAAAATTGGCCGGGCTGTTATGGATGCCGATGTTTTTATTTCGATGACCCATTTTAAAGGGCATGAAAATACCGGCTTTGGTGGTGTCCTGAAAAACATCGGGATGGGCTGCGGTTCGCGGCGCGGGAAAATGGAAATGCATTCCAATAGCAAACCCTTTGTTAAAGAAAAGAAGTGCCGCAGTTGTGAAATGTGTGGTAAGATTTGTGCTGTTACGGCTATTGCATATCGGCAAGAGGATGGTAAGGCCAGCATCAACCCCGATATCTGCGTGGGCTGTGGTCGCTGTATTGGGGTCTGTCCCTTTGATGCCATCTCCCCTAAATATGATGAAAGCAATGATATCCTCAATAAAAAAATCGCCGAGTACACCAAGGCTGTGGTCGACGGCCGTCCCCATTTCCATATCAGCTTTGTGATCGATGTGTCACCTAACTGTGACTGTCACGTCGAAAACGATCTGCCGATTATTCAGGATGTCGGAATTTTTGCCTCGATCGATCCGGTGGCGCTGGATATGGCCTGCGCGGATGCCTGCAACAATGCCCGGATTCTGCGGGGCAGCTGTGCCGAGGAACGGATCATCGAAAATGAAGTTCAGGATTTGTCAAAGCTCGATGTGTTCACCCTGGTTCACCCCGATACAAACTGGAAGGTCTGCGTGGATCACGCCGTAAGGCTCGGTTTGGGCAATAAGGAATACGACATTATCGAGGTTTAAGGGCTGTTTTTATAAGGCTTCAAACTAGAAACCGATATCATCATTTCTTTGCTATTTTGTGATTGACAAAGGTGAAATAAATAGATATAATGACTCAAATACTAAAGCAAGTAATAAAAAAATAATTAAGAATAATAATTAAGAACAATCAAATAAAACAACTGCTATGACCAAGAGAAAGATACCAAAGATTGTATTTAAGAGAGTTGGAGGATGGTGTGATTCCAATAATACGATGGTATGTAATACTCACTTGCGAGCTGCCAACCTGAAAATTTACCCAATTAGTAGGGAAGGCCGTGATCCCATCCGGGATGTCAACGTTAAATGACTATGGTTAGGTTCGCCTCGCGTTCAGACCAGAAGAGGAAATAATCGTGAGATTATTTCAAATTTTAGAGTGGTACCGTGGATACTGATATCCGCCTCTGTTTTTATACAGAGGCGGATTTTTTTAGGTATATATAAGGTAAAGAGCGTATATAATGGTCACATCAAGTGAATTTATATAATTAGAAAATTAAATTATTAAAACATTTCAAGGAGGAAATTAAAAAATGGCAAAATTATTTTATGACGCAGATTGTAATCTGGGGTTACTCGATGGAAAAACAGTTGCAATTATTGGATATGGTAGTCAGGGGCATGCCCATGCCCTGAATCTGAAAGAATCAGGTGTCAATGTTATTGTTGGTCTTTATGAAGGCAGCAAATCATGGCCTATCGCAGAAGCAGCGGGACTCAAAGTTATGACCGCCGCCGATGCCACAAAAGCAGCCGATATCGTGATGATTCTGCTTCCCGATGAAAAACAGGCAGCGATCTACAAAGAAAGCATTTTACCAAACCTTGAAGCAGGTAACAGCCTTGTTTTTGCTCATGGTTTTAACATTCACTACGGTCAGATCATTCCCCCAGCTGATGTCAATGTCTTTATGATTGCACCAAAGGGACCAGGACACACCGTCAGAAGCCAATATCAGGAAGGCCGAGGGGTTCCTTGTCTGATTGCTGTATACCAGGATCCATCAGGCAATACCCATGATCTGGGTCTAGCCTATGCTTCCGGAATCGGCGGCGGCCGTGCCGGTATCCTTGAAACGACCTTCAAAGAAGAAACCGAGACTGACCTTTTTGGAGAACAAGCGGTTCTTTGCGGCGGGGTAACAGCGCTGATGAAAGCTGGTTTTGATACCCTGGTTGAAGCCGGATACCAACCAGAAAGCGCATACTTTGAATGTGTCCACGAAATGAAACTGATCATCGATTTAGTCGTTCAGGGTGGACTGGGCTACATGCGTTATTCAATCAGTGACACTGCTGAATATGGCGACTACATCACGGGTAGCAAAATCATCACTGAAGACACCAAAAAAGCGATGAAGGGTGTTCTTAATGATATCCAAGATGGTACCTTTGCCCGCAACTGGATCCTTGAAAACCAGGCGAACCGACCATACTTCAATGCGGTCAGACGGATTGAAACTGAAACTCAGGTTGAAAAAGTTGGCGCTGAATTACGAACCATGATGGCCTGGATTAAAAAATAATTTAGAGATTGATGAACTACCGTACCGAACAATTGTCGGTACTGGGTTATCTGTAGGTCACTAAAAAAGGCAGAAGACCTTCTGCCTTTTTTTAAAACAAAAAAAACAAAATAATTAGGAGGAGATGCAATGAGCAGAATAGTAAAAATATTTGATACCACCTTACGAGATGGGGAACAGTCACCGGGTTGTAGTATGAACCTGAAAGAAAAATTAGAGATGGCCAAACAACTCGAACGCCTGAGAATTGACGTCATTGAAGCCGGATTTGCCATTGCATCTCCTGGTGATTTTGAGTCGGTTCAACTGGTTGCCAATGAGATCAAAAATGCCACCGTCGCCAGCCTTGCCCGCAGTACCGAAAAGGACATCAGTACCGCCTATGAAGCCTTAAAAGGCGCGGTTAACCCGCGCATTCATTACTTTTTAGCAACCTCGGATATTCACATGGAGTACAAGCTGCGGATGTCACCAGAAGCGGTGCTGGAAAAAGCCATTGCAATGGGAAAATTTGCCAGGAATCTTTGCGGCGAGGTCGAATTTTCAGCGGAAGACGCCTCTCGAACCCGGCCAGAATTTTTATACCGGGTGTTGGAAGGGGTTATTAATCAAGGGGTTACCATTGTTAACGTTCCGGACACGGTCGGTTATACCACTCCCGGCGAATATTTTAAGTTTATTGAGGGTATCCGCAACAATGTCCCCAATATTGACAAGGCCACCATTTCGGTTCATGTTCACGATGATTTGGGTTTGGGTGTGGCCAATTCACTGGCTGCGATCCAGGCTGGTGCTGGTCAGGTTGAATGTACCGTTAACGGGATCGGTGAACGGGCGGGAAATGCAGCGCTGGAAGAAATTGTCATGGCACTTAAAACTCGATACGATGTTTACCAGGTGGAAACTAATATTGACACCACCCAAATTTATCGGTCCAGCCGCTTATTATCCAAGTTAACTGGAGTTCGGGTACAGCCCAATAAGGCCATTGTTGGCGAAAATGCCTTCGCCCATGAATCGGGCATCCACCAGCATGGGATGATGGCCAACCGCGAAACCTACGAAATTATGACTCCGGAATCGATCGGTTTAAAAGAAACCAAGATGGTGCTGGGAAAACACTCTGGCAAGCATGCCTTTGTCGATAAACTGATATCGCTGGGTTATAGCTTAAGCGAGGATGAGGTACTGGATTTATTTAATCAGTTCAAGCTTTTGGCTGATAAGAAAAAAATCATTTCCGATAAAGATATTCTGGCGCTGGTTGAACAAAAACAATTGGCAATTCCGGAGGTTTACACCCTGGATCGTTTTGTGATCAGTACCGGGAATACCATTTCCACCGCTGCAACCATCAGACTTAAGAAAAATGGCGATCTGATTGAAGGGGTATCACTGGCTGACGGACCAATCAGTGCCGGCTTTAAAGCGATTAGCGCATTGGTCGACTGCCAGCTGACCCTGATCGATTACGGGGTTACCGCGGTTACTGACGGAACGGATGCCCAAGGTGAAGCCCAGGTAAAAATATCTGACGGCACCAATGTCTACCATGGCCGAGGACTGAGCACCGACATCATCGATGCCAGTTTGAAAGCCTACGTGGACGCTGTGAACCAGATGCTTTATATAAAGGATGGTCAAAGCATAGAAATCCAGGAACAAGTCAATAAAAATTCGTGATAAGGGGGAAGAAAAATGTCAGAAAAAATATTAGTCTTTGATTCAACCCTGAGAGATGGCGCCCAGGCCGAGGGAATTTCCTTCTCAGTTGAAGACAAAATCCGGGTGGTCGAAACCCTCGATAAAATCGGGATTGATTATATTGAAGCTGGTAACCCCGGCTCCAATCCCAAAGATATTGAGTTTTTTAATCGGATTAAGGGCATTCAGTTAAAACATGCCAAGCTGGTCGCCTTTGGTAGCACCCGGCGGGGTGGGATTGCCGTTGAGGATGATGCCAACTTAAAAGCAATTTTGGAAACAGAAACCCCGGGAGTAGCCATCTTTGGTAAAAGTTGGACCTTCCACATCACCGATATTATCAAAACAACCCTGGCCGAAAACCTGAAAATGATCGAAGAAACGATGGCTTACCTTAAAGCCCAGGGCAAAGATGTGACCTTTGATGCCGAGCACTTCTTTGATGGTTATAAGAATGATCCGGCCTATGCCATTGAGGCGCTGCTGGCAGCCCAGCAGGGGGGAGCTGATTGTCTGGCTCTCTGCGATACCAACGGCGGTACTTTGACCCATGAGATTGACCAAATCGTCACCGATGTGAAAAAGAAATTGCGAATTCCGCTGGGGATTCATTGCCATAACGACAGCGGTCTGGCGGTGGCCAATTCACTGATGGCTGTTCACGCCGGGGCTCGTCAGGTTCAGGGCACCTTCCTGGGTTATGGCGAACGCTGTGGAAATGCCAATTTGGCGACCATTATTCCCAATCTACAGTTAAAAATGGGCTTCCGCTGTCTGGCTGATAAGGAGCTTGCCAAGTTGACATCCTCAGCAATTCGAATTGCCGAGATTTCCAACTATGCCCTCACTGGACGGGAACCCTTTGTCGGAAAATCAGCCTTTGCCCATAAGGGGGGCATGCACATTGATGCCGTGATGAAAAACCCGGCCTCCTTTGAACACGTTTCACCGGAGGCAGTCGGAAATGAACGACGAATTTTAATGTCCGAGGTTTCCGGCCGTAGTACCATTATTCAGCTGATGAATGAGGTCGACCCAAGCCTGACCAAGAAATCCGAAGAAACCACCCGGGTGATGGATCGGATTAAAGAGTTGGAATACCAGGGCTATCAGTTTGAAGGTGCCGAAAGCAGTGTCAAACTGCTGATTCGTAAGGAGTTAGGCTTGCACAAGCCCTTCTTTACGCTAGAAGATTTTAAAACCATTGGCGAACAACCCCATACCAGGGATGCCCTAAGTTCTTCAGCCGTGGTTAAAATCAATGTCGGTGGTCAATCAGAAATCAATGCCGCGGAAGGTGATGGCCCGGTCAATGCCCTCGATAAGGCGCTCAGAAAAGCGCTGGAAGTCTTTTATCCCAAGATCAGCGAAGTCCGCCTGACCGACTTTAAGGTCCGCGTCATCGATTCCAAGTCAGCTACCGCTTCCAAGGTTCGGGTGCTGATTGAAAGCTCCGACGGCTTGGATATCTGGACCAACGTCGGGGTTTCCACTGATATCATCGAAGCCAGTCTAATTGCCCTGATCGACTCGATCGAATACAAGTTGTTAAATGACGAGGAACGCGAGCAATAAATAAATTAAATTAGCGTAGGTGCGGTTATCAACCGTCCGCAAACGTCAGCCCATCAAAAATACTGAAACATAACAAGGAGAACTAATGAATTATAAAATAGCCGTAATTCCCGGAGATGGAATTGGCCCTGAAATTGTCGGAGCCAGTATCAAGGTTTTAGATAAGATTGCCGAAAAATTTGACCATGCCTTTAATTATACCGAAGTATTAGCCGGGGGAGCCGCGATTGATGCCTGTGACACCCCGTTACCGCAGGAAACCGTGGATATCTGTCTGGCCAGTGATGCTGTCTTACTGGGTGCCCTGGGCGGACCAAAATGGGATAATCTGCCTGGTGATAAACGTCCGGAAGCCGGTTTGCTGGGTTTAAGAAAAAGCCTCGGTCTTTATGCTAACCTGAGACCAGCGATTCTATATGAAGAATTGAAAGCCGCCTGTCCCTTAAAACCAGAAATCATCGGTGATGGCCTGGATATTATGGTGGTACGGGAGCTGACCGGGGATGTTTATTTCGGCGAAAAAGGCCGCGATGGCGATTTTGCTGCCTGGGATATCATGAAATACACCCGTCCGGAAGTGCTGCGGATTGCTAAAAAAGCCTTTGATATCGCGATGAAGCGCAATAAAAAAGTGACCAATGTCGATAAAGCCAATGTCCTCGAAGTTTCCCGTTTCTGGCGAAGCTGTGTCGAAGAGGTGGCTAAAGATTATCCTGAGGTTGAACTAAACCATTTATATGTCGATAACGCTGCCATGCAACTGGTCATCAACCCCAAACAGTTTGACGTTATCGTTACCGGTAACCTCTTTGGCGATATCTTATCCGATGAAGCCAGTATGATCACCGGTTCGATCGGAATGCTGCCATCAGCCAGTATGGCCGACGGTAAATTTGGGATGTTTGAACCGATCCACGGTTCCGCCCCGGATATTGCCAACCAGAACAAAGCCAACCCGATTGCTACCATTGTATCGGTGGCGATGATGCTGCGCTACTCCCTGGATCTGATTGCCGAAGCCGATGCCATTGAAGCTGCTGTTCAAAAAACCCTGGCTCAAGGCTACCGCACTGGTGACATTTTCTCAGCCGGAATGACTTTGGTCGGCACCCTTGAAATGGGCCAGAAAATTATCGAAAACCTGTAAAATCTGAACAGTCAGCAGATTATCGTTTCGTGGGACGGTATTGCCTGCCCAACAAAAAATACAGAATAGCTAAAATTAAGAACGGCTACCTAATTATAGGTTGGTAGGGGCGGGTATTACCCGCCGCAAACCGAACCGCTGGATAAAAGCCACCAAAGAAAGGATATCAAATGAAAAGTGATCGTGTAAAAAAAGGCGTTGAAACAACTCCCCAGCGTTCTTTATTCAAGGCCATGGGTTATATCGACGAAGAACTGGAGCAGCCCTTAATTGGGGTGGTCAATTCCTTTAATGAAATTATTCCCGGACATATTCATTTAAATACCATTACCAAAGCCGTTAAAGAAGGCGTCCGGATGGCTGGGGGAACCCCGATCGAATTTCCGGCCATTGGGGTTTGTGATGGGATCGCCATGGGTCACGTCGGGATGAAGTATTCCCTGGCTTCCCGGGAACTGATTGCTGATTCGATTGAAATCATGGCCACCGCTCATGCCCTTGATGCGCTGGTTTTGATTCCCAACTGCGATAAGGTTGTCCCCGGTATGCTGATGGCTGCTGCCCGACTCAATATCCCCGCCGTGGTAGTTAGTGGTGGGCCGATGCTCACCGGTAAAGCGGTCGGTCAAAAAGATACCGATTTGAATACCGCCTTTGAAGCGGTCGGCGCTTTCAATGCTGGCAAAATTGATGAACAAGAGCTTAAGTCCTTTGAAGACTCGGTTTGTCCTGGTTGTGGTTCGTGTTCGGGGATGTTCACCGCTAATAGCATGAACTGTCTAACCGAGGTTCTGGGTATGGGTTTGCCTGGCAATGGCACCATTCCGGCGGTTTTTGCCGAACGGGTGCGACTGGCTAAAAAAGCCGGGATTCAGGTGATGGAAATGTGGAAACGGGATATCAAACCCCGCGATATCATGACCGATGCAAACTTTAAAAATGCCCTGGCCTGTGATATGGCACTGGGTTGTTCGACTAATAGTATCCTGCATCTGCCAGCGATTGCCAACGAGGCTGGCGTGATTATCGACTTAAAAGAAGTGAATCAGATTTCAGCAAAGACTCCCCATCTATGTAAGCTGGCACCAGCCGGAAACCACCATCTGGAAGACCTCTACTATGCCGGCGGGATTCAGACACTCATGAAGATTCTCGCAGATGCCAATTTGATTGACACCAGTTTAATGACGGTTACCGGTAAAACCATTGCTGAAAACTTAAACGGGGTTTTTAATAAGAATCCCGAAGTGATCCGACCTCTTGATAATCCCTATAGTCAAACCGGCGGTCTGGCCGTGCTTTTTGGCAACCTGGCTCCAGACGGCGGGGTGGTCAAACAAGGAGCGGTAGCACCGGAGATGTTAAAACATCAAGGTCCGGCGCGGGTGTTTAACTCCGAAGAAGAAGCCACCGCGGCGATTAAGGGCGGCAAAATTGTCGCCGGCGATGTGGTCATCATCCGTTATGAAGGCCCTAAAGGCGGCCCGGGAATGCGGGAAATGCTTTTCCCAACCTCGGCTATTGCAGGCATGGGACTCGATAAAGATGTCGCTTTAATTACCGATGGTCGTTTTTCGGGAGCGACCCGGGGCGCCTGTATCGGCCACGTTTCCCCAGAAGCAGCCGCTGGCGGAACCATCGGCCTGATTGAAGAAGGCGATATCATTGCCATCGATATCGTCAACCGCTCGATTGCTGTAGAAGTAGACGATGCCGTATTGGCAGAGCGAAAAGCTGCCTGGGTGCCGATCGAACCAAAAATTAAGACCGGCTATCTGTCCCGCTACGCCAGACTGGTGACCTCAGCTTCGACTGGCGCTGTCTTTGAAAAATAAAAAAATGGTTCAAGGAGCCGGTACTATCCGTCCCGACAAACAAAATTATTAAAAATATTTAGAATTAAGAACAAGAACATAAATCCTGGTTCGTAGGGGCGGTTATCAACCGCCCGTAAACGTCATGCTCAAATAAACGTTAACAGGTGGCATGCCTTCACCTACAACCATACCACTAGCAGAAAGGAAGTGAAAATTTGAATAACAAAGAATTATTATTAGGCTCAGAAATCACCGTCCGATGTCTCGAAGAACAGGGTATCAAACATGTCTTTTCATTCCCCGGCGGGGTCGTGATTCCATTATTTGACGCCTTTTATCGGCTTGATCATGGGATAACCGAAATTGGCCCCTGTCACGAACAAAATGGTGTCCATGCCGCTGATGGCTATGCCAGAACCAGCGATACGGTGGGGGTTGCGATTACCACCTCCGGACCGGGCGCTACCAATGCCATCACCGGAATTGCCAATGCCTATCTGGACTCTGTGCCGCTGGTTGTCATCACCGGACAGGTTGCTTCGCCTTTGCTGGGCAAGGATTCCTTCCAGGAAATTGACATCACCAGCGTGACGATGCAGATTACCAAGCACAATTACCTGGTCACCGATGTGAAGGATCTGGCCGACACCATTCGAGAGGCCTTTGTGATCGCCAAATCTGGTCGACCCGGCCCAGTTGTAATCGATATTCCCAAGGATATCTTCCTGGCCAAAAGCGAGTACCAGAAAATGTTTATTCCTAAACTACGCCAGATCTATCCGGATATCAAGGAATCAAAAATATTAGAAGCAGTTACGGCCATTAATGCCGCCGAGCGCCCGGTTATCTATGCTGGCGGTGGAGTGCTTAAATCAAAGGCGCATGAAGAATTGCTGGCCTTTGCCGAAAAAGCCGGAATCCCGGTGGCTAACTCCTTAATGGGATTAGGCGGGATTCCCCGAGATCATCGGCTGTCCCTGGGGATGGTCGGGATGCACGGCTTTCAGGAAACCAATCTGGCCGTTATCAATTCCGATTTGCTGATTGCCATCGGCGCCCGCTTTAGTGATCGGGTCACCGGCAATTGCGATGCCTTTGTTCGCAATAAAACGATCATCCACATTGATGTCGACCCCACCGAATTTGCCAAAAATATTCCCGCTGAAATTCAGATTCAGGGCAACATCAAAGATGTGCTGCCGCTATTGACCCAGGACATCCAAGAAAAAGCTTACCCGGAATGGTACGAAAAAATCAGGAACTGGATCATCCCCTGCCCGGATAAAGGCGATTACCATCCCAAGAGTATTCTCAACACCATTAACGCCGCTTACCCGGAAGCCTTTGTGGTTACTGAGGTTGGGCAACATCAGATGTGGGTGGGTCAATACTGGAATGTCAAGCGGCCAGCCCAGTTTATTACCTCCGGCGGTTTAGGTACGATGGGCTACGGTCTGGGAGCGTCGATGGGAGTCAAACTGGCCAATCCCGATGACGATGTCCTGCTAATTGCCGGTGATGGTAGTTTTAGAATGAACTGTCAGGAACTGATTACCGTTAGCAAGTACCAGATCCCCTTAAAAATCTTCCTCTTTGACAACGAATCTCTGGGGATGGTAAGACAATGGCAGAAGCTCTTTAGTGACAAGCGCTATGCCCAAACCGATATTGTCCAATGTACCGACTACATCATGTTGGCGGCTGCCAGCGGCATCCCCGGCTATAAGGTTACGAATATGGCTGAACTGGAAGAAACCCTAGAAGCGATCAAAGATCAGCCCGGACCACTACTGGTTCATGTCAAGATTTCCAACGAAGAAGGGGTTTACCCGATCGTTCCGGCTGGCTGTGCGATTGATGAGATTTATTATGAATAAAAGCAGTTATAAAGAATCCCTTAAAATAACAGAAGGTTAAGAAAAAAACTTTGCAGATGGAGTCGATGACTCCGCTGCAAAGTTTTTCTTTTTTGATCATAATCATAAAAAAAATAAGCTGTTGGTGCTAATATTAGGCACATGAAGTGTTATAATTGATATGAGAAAATTTAAAAGTGATGGGAAGTAATACGCAATAAATTACATACGATATTGACACGTAATAAATTGCGTATTACAATATAAGTGTAAGCATGAAGAGTTATTCATCGAGGGAAGTGATTAAGATACTCAAGGCTGATGGATGGTTTGAAGTTGGTTGCGATGGTGATCATCACCAATTCAAGCATAAAACTAAACCGGGTAAAGTCACAGTAACCCATCCGAAAAAAGACATGCCGCTCAAAACCTTAAAAAGTATTTCCAATCAATCCGGGGTCGAATTCAAATAGCCCCCTCCTTATTTAAATTTATTACGGAGGTAAACAAAATGAAAAAACGTTATGAATTTATTGCTGTATTCAACTATGCTGACGACGGCATTTCAATCGAATTCCCTGATTTGCCCGGATGTCTGCCTTGTGCCGATACCACCGATGAAGCCATCAAAAATGCCAAAGAAGCCATGGGCTTACATCTCTTTGGAATGGAACAAGACGGCGACGAAATTCCAAATCCTACCCCACTTGAAAAAATTCATCTTAAAAAGGGCGATATCCCGATTTTAATAGACGTTTTTATGCCAACAGTTAGAGATCGGATGAAAACCCGCTTTGTCAAGAAAACCCTATCCTTGCCTGCATGGCTTGCTGATCAGGCAGATGCGGAGGGGGTTAACTTTTCCAAAGTGTTTCAGAACGCCTTAATTGAATATTTGGATACTCAATCGCATAAAACAGCCTAGGTTACCGGGGCCTTAGACAAGGGGATGTTTCGGAACCTGTGAAAAAGTCAAAAATATTCGTTACATCCCCGGCTCTTTGTGCGCTGTTTTTTTTATAACAAGGTTCTTCTCATCTGGACAACCACCCCAAGAATGGCGACGTCAGTTGCGTTCGCCGGATAGGTTTTGGGGGCGTACTCCGGATTATAGGCTTTGAGCGTCAGCGATCCGTCGTCGTTGTGCTGAACCTGTCTTAAGACGGCCTCGGCACCATTGGCATAAACAAGGGCATCGCTGCCACTGCGGCAATTCGGAGTGATTCGGACAATCAGGATGTCACCGTCTAAGTAACGGGGATACATGCTGACATCCGTAACCCGCAAAGCAAAATAGTGCTGTCCATTGGCCAGCCAGGCGGCGGGAATTTCTTCATCGCCAATCGCATCGGTAATGGCGTCGATCGGAATGCCAGCCGGCAGCGATCCCAATAGTTTAATTTTGATGGTTTCTTCACCGCCTTCTACCCAGCCGCATTCTTCGTCAATGCCTGCCTCGCTGTCCTCGGCTACGATGAGTTGATTCATATCCCAGCCGAGCAGATCGGCGGGGCTGCATTTTAGCACCTGAGCCAACTGCAAAATTTTATCGATGCCCATATTCTGAATATCTTTTCGTTCGTAGCGTAACACCGTGGATTCGGCCACGCCCAGTTTGGTTGCGACATCTTTTAGGGTCAGACCCAGTTCCAATCTTCTTTTTTTGATCATTTCATTCATTTCCATGGGGATTGTCCTCTTTCGATAGTGTATTTCATGTTGATCATAGCACTTAAATTGCGTTTAAGCAAGAAAAATCGCACAAAATGTGCTGAAATGCAAAAAAAACTAGACTTTTACTTTCGAATAGGGTAAGATAAACATAAAAATTGCAAAAATGAAATATTGACGGCAGCATTGATCAGGATTACGCTGGATCTGATGGCTATTTATGCTGTCAAATTGCTAATCAGCAAAAAATGCTCGTCGGAGACTGTACTTTCGCAAGTACCTGAAAAATTATCCAGAAAGGACCGGGGTAAACGACCCCGGATGGGCAATCATGAATTATATAAAGGAGCTTAATGCTTTCGAACGATGGCTCGAAACAAATTACTTGCCTGCAACCTCACAATTGCTGTGGTACAAGCTGGTGGCGCTGTTCAACCGCTGCGGCTGGGCGGAGTGGATTACAGTAGATAACCAGAGATTGATGGTGTTAATCCAGTGTAAATCAGAAAAGACCTTTATCCGTGCCCGTGATAATCTGATTGAAAAGGGTCTGTTTGTTTACCGCAAAGGCAAAAAGGGCAGTCCCAATGCTTACCGGATGGTCAGCTTTGAAACCATCAATCCGGTAAATAATACAGTCAATCTGCCAGTGTTTATGACCGTCGAAACGCCAGTAGATCCGCCAGTCGAAACGACCGACATAATAAAACAAATAAAAGACCAAACAATACTTCATAAAGATAAAAAGAAAAATCACAACATGGTCGATGGTCAAAATAATCGTACTCAGGATGAGCAGTCGGTCGATTTACCGCTGGTGGGTCAGGTCGTCGATTATCTTAATCACAGCTGTCAAACCGAATTTAAAGCGGCAACGGTGGCAACGAGCCGACTGATAAGCGCCCGGGCGCAGGAAGGCTTTGGGTTTGACGACTTCCGGGCGGTCATTGATACCAAAAGCGCCGAATGGCGCAGTGATCCCAGGATGAATCAGTACCTGCGGCCGCAGACGCTGTTCGGGACAAAATTTGAAGGTTACCTCAACCAGAGCCGCAAATTGTTGCCTTCCGAAACCGCTTTGCCAAACGGCTATAATTATGCCGGGAAAGGAGAACGGAGTTTATGAATACGAGCCTAAAAAGCATTGTAAGTCTTTGCCAGCAGTCCCAAGGCGCTGATTCCCGGGATTATCTCAAAGACGGGTTGCGCTACTGTCATAAGTGTCATACGCCCAAACAGGTGGTGGTGCAGTTTGGCCCCAATGTGCGCACGGAGAATTGTAACTGTGAGTGTGCGAAACTAAAATGGGAGGATCGGAAAAAACAACGGGAGCTTCGGGAACGGCAGCATTATCATGAAAATATGAGAACCCGGGGCATCCAGGATGCGGCCCTGCGGGCGTGCTGCTTTGAGCAGTCCGACGGCAGCAACCCGGACAACATGGCAATCGCCCAAATCTATGCGGCAACCTTCATGGAAGATTTTTATCCCCAGGGCAGCGGCCTGCTGCTGTGGGGCGACGTTGGCACCGGCAAGAGCTACGTGGCTGCCTGCATTGCCAATGCCTTGATCAGTCAGGGGATTCCGACCCTGATGACCAGTTTCACCAGGATCTATAACGAATTATTTCCTGAACTTGATAAGAACAAGTATATCGATGCGATTAATTATAATCGTTTGCTGATTATTGATGATCTGGGGGTTGAGCAACAAAAAAACTTTGCGCTGGAGAATCTCTTCACCGTTATTGATGAGCGCTACAAGAGCAATAAACCGCTGATCATTACCACTAATCTGACCCTGGAGCAGATGGAGCATCCGGCACAAATGGCGCACAAACGGATCTATGACCGGATTCTGGAAAAGTGTACCCCGCTGGCCTTTGACGGCTGCAATAAGCGCCAGGAAAAGCGGCTGGTTAATTTTGCCGCCGCCCGCCAGCAGTTTGCGGTTGCGAAAAGGAAGTGAGTTATGATAAGGGGTCGTTTCGTTTGTCTGAGCGTTGGAGAGATGCTTCTAATGAGATATTTTCTTAGGAAGTGTCGAGCGAAAACCCCAAGAAAATTAAAAACGGAAAAGAAGAAAACTTTGCAGATGGAGACGACCGCTCCGCAGCAAGGTTTTTCTTTTTCTGTTTTTGGGAAAATACAGCATGAAACAAATAAATGAAACGATGATTCCAGGAAGATAACATTGCTATTCAGGAGTTGAGGAGATAAAATAGAGTTGCAACTCCAGAATTCACCACTGCTTACAATAAACGTAACAAAATCGAAAGGCGTTTTGCCACACTGGTTAGAAATCATGGCTTGCGACATATAACCCATCCTTGGACTTTTTGGTTAAAATTTCAAAAAGCTTGGGAAAAGAAATTCATATAGAGCTTAGATAAGTGAGCGCCCAGCCCAGTTTATTAGCTCCGGCGGTTTAGGCTCGATATGCTACGGCCTGGGGGCGTCGATCGGGGTCAAACTGGCTAATCCGATTTACAAGCAGTTACAAAGAATCCCTTAAAAAAACTGAACGTTAAGAAAATTAATTGGAAAGACTATTGACGTAGTGATAGAATTATCATATTATAATGGTAGAATAATTACATGAGGAGATGCATATGATAATTAAATCTTCAACATCACTGAGAAATGATTATGGAACAATCTCAACACTTGCCCATGAAACAGAAGAGCCTATTTATATTACTAAAAATGGTGAAGGCGATATCGTTGTAATGAGCATTGAAGCTTTTGAGAAAAGAGAGCAAATTTTAAAATTGCGCTCAAGAATAATGATTGCAGAAACGTCCAGACTCACAGGTGAACCAACGGTTACATTAGATGAAGCTCGAGAACGTATTGAGAAGAAGTTTAATGTCAAATTGTAAGATAGAAATACTTGCACCGGCAATAAAAGAGCTTGAAGAAATTACAGACTACCATTTATTAATGGTCGGACCAATTTCGGCAAAGAAAATAATTGATAAAATCCTGAATTCATTAGCAAGACTTGAAGAATTTCCATTATCCTGTCCTTATGTCCCAGATACGGAGCTCAAAAACGAGGGTTATAGGATGCTAGTATGTGATAAATATGTGTGTATTTATCGTTTGCTTGGTGACACGGTTTATATTTATCATATAGCTCCTGGAGCAACAGAATATGGGAAACTTATAAAGGGTAGTGGATAAGTTCTCTGGCAGCTAAATTATTAAGATACGCGCAAGAAAATTAAAAACGGATAAAAAAAACTTTGCAGATGGAGCCTTACACTTCACGGCAAAGTTTTTTTATTCGATGATTATTCGATGATTGTATTTAATTATAATTGCCTAGAAATTTGTCACAATGAGCGCCACACGTTGTCTAGGATGCCAATTTATGATAGAATAACAGGAATATTACACAACAAAGAAAATAAATCCGTCAATCGCTGACGGTTATCAAGTAATTAAAATGGTATCAAAGCATCGCAGATCATGACAAAATCAGATCGGCTCAATGAATTAAATGCTAAGAAGGTGAAAAAATGCTATTGCAAAAAGAACGGGAAGACGTGGTTAAGTATTGCCGTATGATGGTTAGTACCGGGTTAACGAAAGGCACTGGCGGAAACATCAGTATTCTAAATCGGGAAAGCAGACTGATGGCGATTAGCCCCAGCGGTATTGACTACTTTGAAACCGAGGCAGAAGATGTGGTCGTTATGGATTTAGAAGGAAAAATTGTCGACGGCCACAGAATGCCGTCGAGCGAACATCAACTACACCGAATTTTTTACGTCAGGCGGGATGATATTTTTGCCGTGGTTCACACCCACTCGGTTTATTCCACCGTATTAGCGACGTTGCGACAGCCACTGCCGGCAGCGAGTTATCTGGTTGCCTATTCGGGATTGGATGTTCGCTGTGCCGATTACGCCTCCTTTGGCACAATAGAGCTGGCAGAACGAACCTTTGAAGCGATGGTCGATCGTTTTGCGGTTTTAATGGCCAACCATGGTTTGCTAACCGGCAGTAAAGATATTCATCATGCCTTTAATATTGCCCAGCAAATTGAGCATTGCGCTGAGGTCTATGTGAAAGCCCGTGCCATCGGTGACCCGGTGATTCTGGAGCAGTCAGAAATGACAAAAATGATTGATAAATTCGGCAGCGGCTACGGTCAGATAGACACTAAAGCTGAATCGAAAGATTAAGCTAAGCGTTTAGCCGATGATCGGGTCGGCCTTAGTTGACCACCTCCGAAACGGAGTGTGATTAGTTTGACAAAATTTCTGCTATCAATTAACCATTGTATCAGAATTCAGTATAGGAGAGGATTCCATGGAAAAAACAAGAAATATTGCTGATTTGGCAGAACACCATCTTGAAAATAACAAGCTGTTTGGCGCAAGTAAGCATGCGCCACGAATCAAAATCGGCACTTGTCTGCTCTTATATTTTGCCGTTTTGTACCTGCAGGTACGGCTGGCATCATTTAGCAATATTGCTGGCGTTATCGCACAGTTTCATGTGATGTTATCGGTTTATCTGGTGGTCGCAGTCAGGGATAAGGGCTATCAAGTTGCAGTTGGCATCAATTTATTGATATCGCTATTTATAGGGATCAGAGTTGTCTTTTTGACCGGAAATATGGATGCGATACCGGGCATTATTGTGCCGCTCTGTACGATTCTTACGATCAGCATTATTTCTTTTTATGAAAAAGAGTTTGAAAGCAAATTGGCAGAAGCGACGGCACAAAAAAAAGAGTTGAGTGTTCTTTATGATGAACTGGCCAGCTCGGAAAAAAAAGTATTGGAGCAGAATATCAAACTCAAGGAACTTAACCAAAAAATGAAGCAGCGCGAAGTGAGGCTTAATTATCTTGCTTATACCGATGTTTTAACCGGTCTCCCAAATCGTGAAATGCTCATCAATAAGCTTGACTATCTGGTTGAGCGATCTTCGGAAAAACAAGAGCCTTTTGCGGTGGTATTTATCGATCTGGACAATTTTAAGAAGATCAATGACTATAAAGGGCATCATATCGGTGATTTACTGCTGAAATCGATTGCCGACAGAATTAAGAAAATCGTCTTGCAAGAGGACATGTTAGGACGTTTGGGCGGTGATGAATTTACCCTGATTATCCAGCGCAATTTCAGTGAAGTGGAAATATTTGAGTATGTCGAAAAAATCCGGACGGCCTTGTTGGAGACCTTTGTGATCGAAAACATGAACTTAAATGTTAGTGCCAGCTTCGGTATTGCCCGATATCCCAAGGATGGGCTTACCGCAATTGAGCTGCTGAACTATTCGGATATCGCGATGTACAAAGCTAAGGAATTCGGAAAAAACAGAGTACAATTCATCAATGAAGTGGGATAGAAGCAGATTGACAGGAGGATGTCGTGGGGCTTAAAATTAAAGAAACAACATTGATGACCTTATTGGTGGCCCTGCTAGGTGGCACGATTGGTGGGATCACCTGGGGGCTACTGTTCATCATGAATCTCGGCGTCAATTTTTTATGGACAGATCTTAGAAATGCGGTGGATCTTACACTGTATCCGGTGATGGTCTGCGCCGTTGGCGGTCTGCTAATCGGGCTTTGGGAGCAGCGGTTTGGCCCCTATCCCCGGGAAATGGCCGAGATTTTAAAAGATGTTAAACAAGGTGAGCGGATACCTTACAACAATTTGCATATCATTGGCATAGCAGCCCTATTACCGCTGATATTTGGGGGCAGCCTGGGACCAGAAGCGGGATTGACCGGAGTGATTGTCGGACTATGTTTCTGGTTTTCCAACCGCCTTAAATTTATTTTTCAAGAAATTGCAGAGCTGCCGCAGATCGGTATGGCGGCGACTTTTGGGGTGATCTTTGGGGCACCACTGTTTGCCTTTGTCAATCAGATTGAGGATGAAAGCAAACCCGCATTGATCCCCAAAAATATAAAAATACTAATGTATTTTGTTGCGATTCTCAGTGGCTATGGGGTATTAACGGTTCTTCAGAATTTTTTTGGTGGAAGGCTAGGGTTGGGACATTTTCCGGCCATTGAAAAAATAACGGCAGCGGAATGGGCAGCGGCAATTCCGTTGGCAGTCGTTGGGGTAGCAGCCGGAATGCTTTATTTTCTGTTTATGAAAATGACCAAAATGGCGGTTAAACCATTGGCGCATAAGATTGTAATTCGCGGCATTCTCGGTGGTGTGATTCTTGGTGGGGTAGGGATTTTCTTGCCCTACACGATGTTTTCAGGTGAGCATGAAATGGTTGAGGTGATCAATTCCTGGCCGAGCATGGGTTTTGCAGTCCTGCTCCTAACCGGGATTGTCAAATTATTAATGGGCAATATCTGTCACGAAATGGGCTGGCGGGGTGGCAACATTTTTCCCACCATTTTTTCGGGGGTATCGATTGGCTATGCCTGTGCCTTGCTTCTTCCGATTGATCCAATCTTTTGTGTGGCGGTGGTGACGGCCGCCTTAACAGCGACGGTGATGCGAAAACCGCTGGCGGTGATTTTACTGCTATTGATTTGTTTTCCCATTAACGGCATCATTCCAATGACGATTGGGGCAGTGATCGGCGGTGCCGTTCCGGTGCCCCAATGGATGGGCGTTTTTGCGGACCATTAAATAAGCCAATAAAAAAAGATCTGAGCATCGTGCTCAGATCTTTTTTATTGACTTATTTGGAGACATTTATCTCAGTCCAGGCGCGGTTATAGATTTCCATCACGTCACTGGGCAGGTCTTTGAAGATCTCACTGCGAGCCAGATCTTCCGAGCTGATATTAAAACCGGCATTGTCTGCCCAGCTTGAATCAAGCAGTGCGAGTGCTGGGGTATTTGGAGACGAATAACCGACATATTGAATATTTTGGGCGGCAATTTCCGGGGTTAGCATGAAATTGATGAATTGTTCGGCCAGTTCGGGGTTCTGAGCATTTTTGGGAATCACGAAATTATCATAATAGGCATTGGAGCCTTCTTTCGGAACCGCAAATCCGAGATGATCGGTTTCGCTCATGATAATCGCCGCATCGCCAGAGTAGACCACGGCCATGGCAGCGTCACCGCTGGCCATCAGGCTTTTGACATTGTCGGTAACATAGGCCATAACCAGGGGCTTCTGGGTAATCAGGGCATCCCGGGCGGCGTTGATGTTGGTTTCGTTGGTTTCATTCATTGAGAAACCCATCCGTTTCAGCGAGACGCCCATGCTGTCGCGGATGCTGTCGTACATTAAAATTTTAGATGCATATTTATCATTCCAGAGAAGATTCCAGCTGTCAACCGGCTCGGTGACCTGAGCGGTGTTATAGACAATTCCCAGCACCCCATAAAAATATGGCACCGAGTATTGATTGCCGGGATCAAAGGCAAGGTTCTGGGCTGCTGCATCGATGTTAGACAGATTGGGAATATTGTCTTTGGTGATTGGCCGAAGCATCGCTTCACTAATTAGCCGTTCAATCATATAGTCAGAAGGTACCAGTACATCGTAAGTATCTGATGAATTTTTGACCTTGACATACATGTCCTCGTTCGAGGTGTAGGTTTCATAATTGACCCGACAATTATATTCGTCTTCAAACTGGGCAATCACCTCAGGATCCATATAATCGCCCCAGTTATAAACGGTCAGCTGCGCCCGATCATCGGAGCCGCAGCCGCCAGCCAGAAAAGGCAGACATAGTAACGACAAAATTAATAAGATTCTCTTCATTGCATTCTCCTTTTATTTATTGGATATGTTTAATCCCTTTTTCACTACGGATATTGATCAGGATTAATAAGATCATAATACACCCGAACATGATTGTTGACAAGGCATTGATTTTAGGATTGATACCGGCCTTAGCCATCGAGTAGATGGTGATCGATAGATTACTAACACCACTGCCGGTGGTAAAAAAGCTGATCACGAAATCATCAATCGACAGGGTAAAGGCAATTAGCGCGCCAGAGGTAACCCCGGGCAAAATTTCCGGAAACAGCACCTTCCAAAAGGCTTGGCGGGGTGTTGCGCCGAGATCCAGGGCGGCCTCAAAAATATTTTCCGGCAAGCGGTTAAAGCGTGGCAGCACCGCCAGAATCACATAGGGAATACAAAAGGTGATGTGGGCAATAATAATGGTGGTTAAGCCCATTTTCATGCCAGCAAAAATAAACAATGACATCAGGGTGATCCCCATGACGATATCCGGCACCAGAACGGGGATATTATTTAAAAAGAGGTAGGGTCTTTTGAGCCGCGAGCGCATCCGGTAAATACCGACAGCTGAGACGGTACCGACAATCGTGGAAACAGTGGTAGCGATCACGGCAATAATCAGGGTATAATACAAGGCCTGAAGAATATAGCGATCCTGAAAAAGCATCACATACCATTTGAGGGTAAAGCCAGCCCAGGGCCCCATGATTTTTGAATCATTAAAGGAATAAACAATCAGCACCAGAATCGGTGCGTATAAAAACAGCAAGATCAGGCCAAAAGCCAGGTTTTTAACGATCTTCTTCATAGGATCTGACCTCCAGTATCGAGTTCTTTGCCAGTGATCAGACGGGCAAGACCTAAGACCAGAAAGATAATCGTCATCAGCACCATTGAAAGCGCTGAGCCAAAGTTCCAGTTGTTCAGGGTTAAGAATTGCTGCTCAATCAGATTTCCGATTAACATGTATTTTCCGCCGCCCAATAGGTTGGAAATAACAAAGGTGCTTACAGCTGGCATAAAAACCATCATCGATCCGGAGACGATCCCGGGAAGACTCAGTGGCAACTTTATTTTTACAAACATCTGGAAATGGTTGGCGCCCAGATCGGTGGCAGCCCGTAACAGATCGGGATCAATTTTTTTTAAGGATGTATAAATCGGCAACAGCATGTAGGGGAAAAAGTTATAGACCATCCCCAAAATGACGGCCGACTGGGTATAGAGCAGGGAAACATCGCGGAAACCCAGCAGCCCCAGAAACTGAGCGATCAGGCCGCTGCCACTGAGCAGCACCATCCAGGCGTAGGTGCGTAGCAGGAAATTGACCCACATCGGGATGATCATCAGCACGATCATCAGATTTTGGCGATGAGCGGGCAAGGAGACAATCAGATTTCCGAGTGGATAGGCGATAAAAAAACAAATCAGGGTGGCGATGACCGCATATAAAAACGAGCGGTAGAGAAGCTCCAGGTAGACTGGATCGATAAACTCCTGATAATTGTTCAGCGTAAAGGTGTAGATTCCGGCTTTGAAATCGGGATTGGATAAAAAGCTGAACCAGATCACCACCAGTAGCGGCACGGCAATAAAAATAAGCATCCACAGACCGTAAGGATAGGCAATGTACTCCTTAAATGACTTCATCGTCTGCTTCCTTCTTCATGATATGAATATTATTGGGATCAACCTGGATGCCAATCTGGTCACCTGCAAAAAATTCCCGGGTGGTATGAATCAGCCAGTTAATACCCTGGCAGGTCATGACGATTTCATAGTGCATTCCCAGGAAGGTCACCGATTCGATGATACCATCCAGAAAACCAGTGCCGGGGGGGAGGATATCGATATCTTCAGGTCGGATCACAGTAAGCACCGTCTCATTTTCCTCAAAACCCTTGTCCACACAGGGAAACTCGACACCCAGAAGCTTGACCAGACAGTCCTTGACCATAATCGATTCGAGAATATTACTTTCACCAATAAAATCGGCTGCAAAGGCGTTGCGAGGCTCGTTGTAAATATCCACCGGCGAGCCGATCTGCTGGATCCGGCCACGGTTCATAATGATAATGGTATCAGACATGGTCATCGCTTCTTCCTGGTCGTGGGTGACATAAATAAAGGTGATGCCAGTTTTTTTCTGAAGATTCTTAAGCTCCAGCTGCATGTTTTTGCGAAGCTTGAGATCCAGAGCACCTAAGGGCTCGTCCAGCAGCAGCACCTGGGGATGATTAACCAGGGCTCTGGCAATGGCGACCCGCTGCTGCTCGCCACCACTTAAGGAATTGACATCGCGTTGTTCCTGTCCCTGAAGATTGACCATTCGCAGCATTTCCTGAACCAGGAGGTCTATTTCAGCCTTGGCTTTTTTTTGAATCTTTAACCCAAAGGCCACGTTATCGTAGACATTTAAATGGGGAAACAGGGCATATTTTTGAAAAACGGTATTAATCGGCCGTTTATTGGCGGGAATACTGAGCAGCGATTTGCCTTCAAAAAGAATATCACCGGCATCAGGGCTTTCAAAACCGCCAATCATCCGTAGCAGGGTGGTTTTTCCGCAGCCGCTGGGACCAAGAATGGTCAGGAATTCATTGGCGCGAATGTGGAAATTAATTTCATCAATGATCGTTTTATCCCCATAATGTTTGACCAGATCTTTAACCTGGATAATTTTTTCGGTATTTTTTTTCAATTCATAAATCCTCCATCTGTATCTCTGTCTGTATCTCTATATCAAAACGATAAATTTAAGCAAAAAAATCCCCAGGCTTTCCCCAGGGTTGATTAAGCGGTTCGTTGCTTTTTAAAAAGCACGATGATAATTATTTCATTTTAACATGGAATGGATCACTTGGCAATGAAATTGGCTATACATGCGTTTTTTTTTATTTGCAAAAAAATAGAGTGCTGGTCCATGCCTGGAAACAACACTCTGATAATGGTGTAAATTTTAGGTTCATCGCGTTTGAAAACTAACGATTTTTACAAGATACTGGTAACCGTGATATTTAGAAAAGCCCGGTCGCTCAGGTTGAGTTCAAAAGGCGTAATGTCTTCACCGTCTTTTTTGAAAATCCGTACGCGGGGGCGCATCGAGAAACTTTCGTAGTTTTCAATGATAATACCGGTTAGTCGATTGCTGAGTTCCACACAGGTGCCAATCGGATAGGGGGCAATCTTGCGCAGAAAAACATCAACTAGATCCGGATCAAACAGGGTATGGGAGGCACCCATAATATACTCAATAACCTCGGAGGGAATAATGGCTTTGCGGTAAGGTCGGTCGGAGGTCATCGCATCATAAACATCGGCAATGGCAATAATGCGTCCAAATAGCGAAATTTTCTCTTCTTTTAAATTACCAGGATATCCCCCGCCGCCGAACTTTTCGTGGTGATCTAAAATCCCGATTCGGGCGGACATACTGATGCTTGATACTTTTTTAATATAATCATAACCCAGGGTCGAGTGGTTTTGCATTTCACAGGATTCATCATCAGAGAGAACGCCGGCTTTGCAGAGAATGTCCTTTTTGACAAAAACCTTGCCAATGTCATGGAGAATGGCACCGATGCCAAGATCACACAATTGTTCCCGGCTCAGACCCAGGGCTGAACCCAGAACAATCGAAAGAACAGCCACATTTACCGAATGGAAATAAGTGTAATCATCAAAAACCTTGAGATCAACCATATTGATTACCATCGAGCTGTTTTGCAGAATCTCATCGACAATGTTCTCGATCTGTTTTTGCATATCATTAAAAGTACTCTTTTTTAAAGAACCTTTATTTTCGGTGGTAATAAAAACGTCCTTGATACATTTGACGGTTTCGGCTCGGACGCGATCGTTAATGATATTAATGATTTGGATATCTTTGGTCAGATCATCTTCAACATATATGCCATTGTAATTTAATTTTTTTATTCGTTCGATGTAATCCTCAGTAAGAACAGTATCTTTGGCAAGAATTAACTCACCCCGTTCACCCCAAAGATTGTTTCCTAACATCATTCCTTCACGCAGGCAAAATGTTGGTACGTATCTCATTATTTTCCTCCCAATATGATGACCCATTATAAAGTCTTGACTAAGTAATAATTATAACTATAAAAACCCTGTCTTTGCAATGAAAATTTCTGAGGAATTTGCAAAAATAAACTTAAGGCAAAGAAATTTAAGGTTGTATGAGTTTGGTTGTGAGAAAAAAACCTTAAAAGCGATTGAATGAGATAAACTCATCGATGGTTGAATGGCTGGTTGCCATGATCTTTTCCGGCCTATCTGAAAACAGGCAAGATCCCTGATCCAGAAAGGTCAGGTGATTGCAAATGCGAAAAGCCTGACTGAGATTATGGGTGATGATGATGATGGTCAAGCCTTGTTCACGGTTTCTCTTTTGGAGAGCTGCTTCAATAATCTGAATGCTTTTGGGGTCGATATTTGCCGTCGGTTCATCTAAAAAAAGTGCTTTGGGCGAAAAGGATAGCGCCCGAGCTAGCGCTATTTTCTGGGATTCCCCACCAGAAAGGTGGCGGGCACTCTGATCCTTGATGTCATCGATCTCGAATTCTTCGAGCAATTGTGAGACGGTCTGATCGATCGCGTTTTTTTCTTGTTTGCGGATTTTTAAAGGATAGGCAATATTTTGATATACCGATCGCGAAAACAGGGTGGGGGTGTGGGTCGAATAGGTCATTTCAGAAAAGATGTCCTGGCATAATGGCTGGCCGTTGTAAAGAACCGCTCCGCTGCTCGGAGCGATCAGGCCGGCGATGATTTTCATCAGGGTCGTTTTTCCGGAACCGTTGGGGCCGATAATCCCATGGATTTTTCCAGACTCAAATTGTAGATCACTGAATTGACCATCCAGACTGAGCACGGTTTTTTCTTTGTAGGTTTTAACAATATTGCTAGTCTCGATATTCATTCTGATCCCCTATGATAAAATGGTATAAAAGCGAATTGGTAAGAAACGATATCGACATCAGGATTAGTCCCATGGCAATCGAGACGCTGTATTGACCCATGTTATTATTCATCGCAATAAAGGTGGTCATTACCCGGGTGAAGCCGCGGATATTGCCCCCGACAATCATGACTGCGCCGACTTCAGAAATAGCCCGGCCAAAACCGGTGACCAGGGCGATCATAATGACCGCTTTTAATTCCAAGACCAGCAAGATCAGAATATCCCATCTTCGGGCACCCAAGGTTTTGCCAGTCTGAACTACCTCATAACCGCTGGTGCTGGCATGATTAAAGACAATCCCCATAATAACTGGGGTCACCAGAATGGTTTGAGCAATGATCATGGCAGTAGGGGTATACATCAGCTGAAATTGACCAAAAGGCCCTGAGCGGGCTAAAAAAAGAGCAGTGAACAAACCGATGATAACCGGCGGAAAGGACATAAAGGTATATAGAAAACGGGAGACCACTTTTTTGCCCCTGAAATGATGAATTCCCAGAGCAATACCAAGGGGAACCCCGATCAGGGTGCCATAAAGGGTGGCTGAAAAAGAGACAAACAGCGATAACAAAACGATTTGAATGATTTCAGGGTCAAAGGAAAAAATAAGCCGGAAGGCTTCAACAAATCCACTGAGTATGTAATCCATAGAGTTCTCCAAAATGAGATCCTGGAAGATGATATTCCCCCAGGATCCTGGTGATGTTTTTATTTTTTTACGGCATTGGGAATAAACAGCGGATCCCCATTCACTTCATATGAGCCAATTAGTTTCTGGGTTTCAGGTGAGATGATCCAATCAACAAAGGCTTGCGCGCCATCGGCATTGATCTGGTCATTGATACTTGGCGAAACGGCAATAACCCCATAGGGATTATTTAAAATCTGATCGCCTTCACAGACGATTTCCAGATTAGCCATGGTATCTTTCATGTTGGCGTAGGTCGCCCGGTCTGCTAGCGTATAGCCCAATTTTTCATTGGTAAGCGTCAGGGTTTCACCCATGCCGGTGCCGGTTTTTAAATACCAGTCGCCATCCGGGGTAATGTTGGCGGCTTTCCAGATCGCCAGTTCTTTGGTATGGGTACCGGATTTATCATCGCGCGAGACAAAGGTTGATGGCACCGCAGCAATGGCGGTCAATGCTTTGGCAGCATCAGCTGCAGCAGTTGTTTTTACCTTGGCTGGGTCTTCTTTTGGTCCGACCACGACAAAGTCGTTATACATGACATCAAAACGTTCGACCCCATAACCATCGGCGATGAACTGATCTTCTAGGGAGCGGGCATGAACCAATAGTACATCAGCCTCACCGGCTTTTCCCATCTCGATGGCTTTCCCAGTGCCGACTGCGATTACCTTAACGGCGATACCGGTTTGGGCTTCAAAATCGGGCAGGATCACTTCTAATAGACCGCTATCCTGGGTGCTGGTAGTGGTGGCAAGTAGGATTTCCCCGTTGGAACCGACTTCTAAATCCTTCTTGTCCGGGGTGCAACCCAAAGCACTAAGCGCAAGGGAACAGACAAACAATACAATAAGCAATACGGACAATTTTTTTTTCATTTTCTTCCTCCTAAAAATAATTATCAAAGAGAGATCTCTTTAATGACATAATCGGAGGGCGACTCAAAAAAACAAAATGACTGTTCAAAAAAAAAGTCAGAAAATTCCATGAATTCCACCATCCTTTACACACTGGAAAGCATAGTCATTTCTAACTATACTCTATCGATTGAAAAACCATAGAAAACCGTAGGTTTAGCAATTCGGATTGTTTTGTTTTCACTCAAGAAAACGCTATTCAATTACAACGATTTTAACAAAGATTATTGGCTTCGTCAAGATCGAAGTCGGATTTGCTGATGAATAGTCAGAAATTCGATAAAAATTCTGTTTAAATGAAAAGTTGTGGGAAAAAGTATCTGAAATGGCGTTGAAAACGAGAGCTTTTACTGTGAGAATGAACGTTTTTTTATCCTAATTCTGGCGCGCTTTTTTTTCTGGCCTTTTACCATGACATTTTTGCCCAACCGTTGACAGACAAAAAATCTGATGATACCATGAATCCACCAGAATAATGCAGAATATTTTATAAAGGAAAATGTGATGAAGACAATTAGAATATGTGTTGGCAGTTCGTGTCATGTAAATGGATCCTATAAGGTGGTTAAAGCCCTGAATCAGATCATTGAAGAGCGGGAATTGGGTGATGATTTTGAACTGGTGGGATCATTTTGTATGGGAAAGTGCACAGAGGGTGTCGCTGTCGAATGTGATGATACCATCTATGCCGTATCAGTTGAAAATGTCGAAGAAGTTTTTGAGAAAATTATGGGGGAAAACAATTGAGTATTATCAATTTTTCAAAAAATAAATGTCGTAATTGTTATAAATGTATCCGGAAGTGTCCGGTCAAAGCGATTAAACTAAAGGATAAGCACGCCCAGATCATTCAGGCTATGTGTATTGGCTGCGGGGTCTGTATTGCAACCTGTCCCCATAATGCCAAAGAAATTCATAGCGATGTCGATACCATCAAAGAATGGCTTAAAACTGAGCAGGTGGTACTGAGTTTATCGGCCGTATTCCCGACTGCTTATTATCTGGATCATCCCAGACAATACCTGGGAATTCTTCGGGAATTGGGATTTACGATCATCGAGGAAACCTCGATTGGTGCTGAAGTGGTAGCCAAAGCCTACGCTGATGAGTATAACAGTGATAAAAAGCTGGTTATTTCTTCCTCCTGTGCAGCGATTAAGAATCTTATCGAAATCTATTATCCACAATATCTATCGTCGCTGAGCCGACAGGTTTCACCGATGATTGCCCACGGCAAGATTCTGCGGGAAAAATATCCGAATGCAAAAATTGTTTATGCGGGTTCCTGCCTGGCTAAAAAAATGGAAGTCCATGATAAGGATGTCCGCGGCATCATCGATGGCGTTTTGACCTTTGATGAAATCGACGCCTGGATTAAAGAAGAACAGATCATTCCTAATAAAATACCGAGAGAAGAATTTGATGCGATCGGTACCAATACCGGACGACTTTATCCGATTACCGGCGGGCTGGCTAAAAACAGTGTCGAAAAACTCGATGGTAGCCGCAAAATTCTCCGCATCGATGGGGTTAAGGATTGCATGGAGTTTTTAGATGAGATTCATCAACTGGACAAGAAATACTGGATTGAAATGAATGCCTGTGAAGAGGGCTGTGTCAATGGTCCAGGAAATATTCACAGTCCCTTATCCAAATATGAAAAGGTTGAAATGCTTCAGACCTATATTGATCTAAACAGTAAGAAAGAATCATCGGATCCGGTTTCTCAGATCGATACCAAACGATCTTTCCATAAACGCCCGGTTCATCACCTCGGAGAGGTGCCGGAGGAAGAACTGGAAAAAATCTTAAATCAGATGTCTAAGTTCACCGAGCGGGATGAACTCAACTGCGGCACCTGCGGTTATGAAACCTGCCGGGACAAGGCGCGAGCAGTATACTGGAATATGGCCGAAATGGAAATGTGTCTGCCGCTGATCACCAGCAAAACCGAAGCCATTTCTAATCTGATTATTACCACCACCCCCAACGCTATTGCTGTGCTCGATAAAAAGTTCCGGATCATCGAGTTTAATGCTGCCGCGGAACGCCTCTTTAATATGAAAAAGGAAGAGGTGATGCGGTACAACTTTATCGATGCGCTGGATTATAATCCCTTCCGCAAACTCGATAATAACCGCGGCAATACCTATACCGGAAAAGGTCATTACGAAAAAGAAAACCGGAACTTTATGGAAATCTTAACCTATATTCCGGAACAGGAATTATACATGGGGATTTTCATTGATATCACCAAGCAGGAAAAACAAGATCAGGAGATGCTAAATATCCAGGAAGAAACCCTTAAAATGGCGCAGCGGGTTATTGATAAGCAAATGCGGGTTGCCCATGAAATAGCCGGACTGCTTGGCGAAACGACGGCCGAAACTAAGGTGACCCTGACCAAGCTTCAGAAAGTCGTGACCAGTCGGGAGGTTGAACGTTAATGCCTTTATTTATGGATATTGCCAGCGATAGTGTCAACAAGGTTCATGAAGAGCTTTGCGGCGATAATGTAGAAGTGCGAATCAATGATGAAAGCGTCATCGTGGTGTTGGCGGATGGTATGGGCAGCGGGGTCAAAGCCAATATTCTGGCAACCCTGACCTCTACCATTGCGGCGACCATGTTAGAAGAAAAAATGGGGATCATGGATGTGCTCGAAACCCTCGAAGCGACCCTGCCCAAATGCAGCGTTCGCCATATGGCCTACTCAACCTTTACCATTGTTCAGGTTTTTAGAAATCGGATGGCCTATATTTTGGAGTTTGATAACCCGCCGTTGGTGTTTATCCGCGATGGCGAGATTATTGAGTTGGATCGAAAAGAGATTGAATTCCAGGGAAAGTCTGTTTATGAGACGACCAAGGTAATCGAAAAGGGCGATATCATGGCTTTTTTCAGTGACGGAGTGATCCATGCCGGGATTGGTCAACTGTTAAATTTTGGTTGGCAATGGGAAGAGGCAGCCGATTATTTATTGGCACGATCCTACGAAAATAAAAAGGCCAAGGACATTTCGATGGCACTGGTGGATACCTGCTACAATCTTTATGGCGAAGAACCCGGCGATGATACCACTGTCGCGGTTATTAAGGCTGAAGAACGACGATATATCACTATTTTTTCTGGCCCACCCCTGGATCAAGAAAAAGATGCCGAGATTAAACGGCTTTTGGAACGGGCTCGGGGCAAAAAAATTGTCTGCGGTGGAACCGCAGCCAATATTGTCGCCCGCGAGTTTGGTGAAGAGGTTAAGGTTGACTTTTCGACGATGTCGGACAGGGTGCCGCCGATTGCCACCATCAAAGGCATTGATCTGGTAACCGAAGGGGTGCTGACACTTCAGGAAACCCTGCGAATTTGCGATGACTATATGAATAATCGTTGTGGTCGGGAAATCTTTCATGAAAAAAACGGCGCCTCGATGCTGGCAAATATTTTGATGAACGAATGTACCACCATCGATCTGATCATGGGTAATTCGATCAATCCGGCCCATCAGAATCCCGATTTTCCCGAGGAGCTCACCACCAAGTGGCGGGTCACCCAGAAACTTATTGATATGCTCCGCAGCATCAATAAAGAAGTAAACATCATCTATGTCTAGTTTAAATGTTCCTACGACAGCAAAAACTGAACAAATAATTTAAGCAAAATATTCTAAACAAAATGAGAAGCGGAACACCCCGGTGAGGGTGCTCCGCTTCTACTAATATGCTTTGAGGAGAAAAGCTATATAATCTATTTACCCAAATTATTTTAGTTAACACAAATATAAAGAAATCTTAAGATTTCTTAAGTTTGTTTAGTTGTTTTTTAAAACGCCAAAATGGTAGTAACCATAACCGGCGCCAAAAACAATTGCGCAAATGGCAAAATAGAGTCCAAACAGTGGATTTTGGATCCCACCGGAGAAAATAATCAGGGAACCGATGGTCGCCAGAATCGGGCAGACCAGACCTCTGAAGAGGCTTTTGATTTCCTTCTTTTTCCATAACATAAAAACCTTGTAATATAGACCCAAATACAGCAGATAACTGGTCACAATGGCAATTTCCGAAATATCGGAATTGGGAAACAGGGTGTATTTTTGCGAAAAATAATGGATAGTCAGCCAAAAACCGACGATGATCAGGGCAAAAACAGCTGAATTCACCGGGAAATCATACCGTGGGGAGATTGTGGTCATGGCGCTGGATTTGGGAATCATCTGATCGAGTCCCAAAGCATAGGGCATTCGGATCATTGCCATTACCAGACCATTCAAGGTACCCAAAACCGAAATGAAAACAAATAACATCAAAATTTTTGCGCCGCTAGCACCAAAGATCATATTGGCTGCAAAATCAAGATGGGCATCCCCGGAGTTCATTATCTCAGCCGGACCGACCAGATTAGAAATTCCCACAAAATAAACAATATAGAGAACCAGAATAATTAACGGACTAATGACCAGAGCCAGGGGCAAATTTCGTTTACTGTTTTTGATCTCATAAGCTACTGAGGTAGAAATAATCCAGCCGTCAAAAGAAAAAGCAATCGGTGCAATGGCCGCAATCCACCCGGTAGAGCTGATTTCTGAAACCGCCGCGCTGGTGAAATGCTCTCCGCTACCGCCGAATAAGAGGCCGACAAAACCGATGATCACCAGGGGAATCAGTTTAATAACCATCGCAGCACTTTGGAAATAACCGCCGATTTTAGCTGAAAAAATATTGGTCACATAGAGTACCAAAAAACAGCCGGCTCCTGCTAATATCTGAATTTCCAGGGTTTGTTCGATATTAAAGAGAATGCAAAAGTAGATGCCGGAAACCCAGGCCAGGATAGCGGTGATCGTGGGTAAATAAATAAAGGTCTGAAACCAGCCATAGGCTGAACCGACACTGGGGCTGATAAATTCCTTGGCGTAAGTGAGCACTCCGCCGGGACGATCTGTTCGAGCCGCCAGTTCGGCGATTGTTAAACAGCCAAAGACAATGCTGATGGCCGCGATAATAAAAACCAGAATACCTAAAAAAACACTGCCACCAGTGGCAACGAGAATATTATCACTTTTGAAAAAAATTCCAGAACCGATAACGACACCAACAATCAGAGCGATGGCGGTAAATAAATTGTAACGTGACTGTTGCATGGCAACCTCCAGGGTTTGGGTTACAGGCAATTAGAAAAAGTTCTGAGGATAATTCTAAATGTCCTGAAACAGATTTGGGTTTTACTTTGTACCAAAAAGTCGGTCGCCGGCATCGCCTAAACCAGGCACAATGTAAGCGTGGTCATTTAAGTGATCATCAATGGCGGCACAAAAAATTGGAACTTCGGGATAAGCAGTAGTGACAGCTTTAATGCCTTCCGGGCAGGCCAGAATATGAACCACCTTAATATTGGGGCAATTGGCTTCTTTCAAAAGGCGAATGGTATGGATCACCGAAACTCCAGTGGCCAGCATCGGATCGACAATTATCGCTTCTCTTTCGGCAATGTCAGAAGGCAGTTTTTTGTAATATTCCACCGCCTGGAGGGTTTCGGGATCTCGGTACAAACCGATATGACCGATTTTAGCCTTGGGGATAATATTGGTGAAGCCTTCAACCATGCCCAATCCTGCCCGTAGTATAGGGACAATGACCACATCTTTTTCGGCCAGAACTTTTTGGGTGGTTTTACAGATAGGGGTTTCGATCTCAATTTCTTTTAGTGGAAAATGTTTGGTCACCTCCCATGCCATCAGGCTGGACAGCTCCTTGACTAATTCCCGGAACTCACGGGAGGGGGTTTCCATCTTGCGAAGATGGGTTAATTTGTGCATGACAAGTGGGTGATCCACTATCGTTACATTTTGCATGGTAATCTCCTTTTATTGTTTATTTAGATTAATAATACGATAATTGACCAAATAATTCTACCATTATTTAAGAATTATTTGTTGACACATGGGAAATAAGGGGTAAAATGAAAGAGCACGATCAAATTTAAGTTGAAAAGAAAATTAAAAAAGGAAGGTGACCTGAAAAATGAAAGTGATTAAATTATATACTTGGGCCCACTGTCCCTATTGCAGATCCGCCAAACAACTCCTGGAAGACAAAGGATTGAAGTATGTGGAAATTGATATTTACAATGACGCCCAGACCCGCCGCCAATTGCAAGAACAGACAAGTCATTATACGGTGCCTTTTGTCTTTGTAGGGGAGACATTTATTGGTGGTTTTTCGGAACTTAAAGAAATCGAGTTTAGTGGTAAACTCGATGAATTATTATAAGGTGAGGTTAAGATGGCGATAACATTTAAGGTTGTAGAAGAAATCGGTGTTCTCAGTGAATTACCCAGTGGATGGCAGAAAGAGCTGAATCTGGTGAGCTGGAATGAACGGGATCCCAAATATGATATTCGCGATTGGAATGCTGATCACGAAAAAATGCGTAAGGGCATCACATTGACCGCCGATGAGCTGGTTCAATTGCGTGATATCTTAAACGGCATGGAACTTTAGTAAAAGATGCCGTAAATTCAGGTGTAAGGAATACTACCGTACCGACCAATGACCGAGGGGTCTGACCCCTCGGTCGCAACATGAGGTAACAATTGTCGGTACTAGGTTATCGGTTAGTCTGAAAAAAAGCGTATCTCCCCTTTTGGTGAGATACGTTTTTTTTGAGCTTATTTAATGGGTTCGGCGCAATTGGCGGAGCCAGTGCTTAGGAGCATTTCCAGGCCGTGATCCAGAGCCGGCAGAATGGCTTCGAGATTTTCTTTGACGGCTTTGGGACTGCCAGGGAGGTTAATGATCAGGGTTTGCTTGCGGATCCCGGCAGCGCTGCGGCTGAGCATCGCTTTTGGGGTGATTTGCAGGCTGTGATAACGCATCGCTTCGGGAATCCCGGGGGTTAGGCGGTCGCAGATGGCAATGGTCGCTTCTGGAGTCCAGTCCCGCCCAGAAAAGCCGGTACCACCGGTGGTCAGAATCAGATCCAGATGATCCTCATCGGCCCAGACCATCAGCGCGGTTTTGATGGTTTCCAGATCATCGGGCAGGATGATGGTTTTGACCACTTCATAAAGCTTGGTTTCTGCAAGCATAGCCTGAATCATCGGGCCGCTTTTGTCTTCCCGTTGACCCTTAGAACCCAGATCACTCAAGGTCATTACTCCTGTTTTATACATAAAACCCTCCTAAATATTAAATGTGAAAAAATCGTTGGCCAATAAATCGATATACAAAAGTTTGTTGCGCAATATTTCTTCTTTCCCAGTGAGGACTTTCAAGGCTTCCGAAACTTCCAGCGATGCGGCCAGAGCCGGAGTGAAGGATGGATTCCCCAGAGTTTTAGAGTCGTACTCTTTTTCGCCGGCATAGAGCCGTGACAGGGTATCATCTTCCGGAAAAACCGTGGTGATCTGGGCAAACCAGCCACCAATTGCGCCGTGGATCAAGGGAATATCTTTCTCTTTGCACAGCGTCTGCAGGGTTAGCCGGGCGGGAACGTTATCCAAGGCGTCGACAACCAAATTGGCCTCACCGATTAAGGCTGAACCGTTATCCTCGTCAAGAAAATCGTGGTAGTAGGTGGTCGTCACTTCTTTATTGATCAGCTTTACTCGGGCAGCCGCGGCTTTGGCTTTGGGGGTGCCCAGGTTTTTTTCGGTAGAAAAAATCTGGCGATTCTGGTTGGAGTCTTCAAAAACATCACCATCAATCAAAATCAGAGCACCAATTCCGACCCGGGCCAGCATCTCAATAATATAGCCACCCAAACCACCGCAGCCGACCACACAAACCGTTGCGTTCTGGATGCGTAGAAAGTCTTCTTCGGAAAAAGCCGGAAAATTCCGTTCATAACGTGACATTACGCCACCTCCTCGTATCTCAATCTAACATTTAAGACCAGTATAACAATTTTTAACGAATAATTAAAGTCCTGAATGATATTGTTTTTTCTGACAATAATCGTTAGAATAGAAAGAAGATAAAAAATTAAAAAAATGGTCGGCAAGGAGAAAAAATGGAGTTGCTAAAGGTAAAAACCATTGATGAGATGAAAAAAATCATTAACGAGACATTTAAAGCGCTAACTTTAGAGAAGGAAACCATTGATATTGGCCATGGATTGGGCCGGGTATTATCATCGGATATCGTTTCAACGATCGATGTTCCGCATTTCGATCGTTCAGTGGTGGATGGTTATGCGGTGAAGCTAACTGATGTTCAAGGTGCGTCCAATGCCATACCAGGTTTTTTAAGAATAACCGGGGAAGTCGAGATGGGTAAGGAAACCATATGTATCCTTAAGCAGGGGGAAACCCTCTATGTACCAACCGGGGGGATGGTGCCAGCTGGCACCGAAGCGATGATTATGATTGAATATACTGAAAAACTGGGGGAAAAAGACCTGGCCGTTTACACCAATGCCGGAGCCAACGAAAACATGATGCGGATTGGTGATGACATCAGAAATGGCGAACTGGTTTTTTCCCGCGGCCATTTGTTAAGGCCTCAGGACATTGGGGTTTTATCAGCTTTGGGTTATTTGCATATTGAGGTTTATCAGCCTCCCCGGCTCAGCATTATTTCGACTGGCGATGAAATCATCCGGCCAGGAGAAACACCAAAGCCCGGGCAAGTGATCGATATCAACACGCCGGCCTTGGCAGCGGTAGCAAAACGTTTGGGTGCCGAGGTCATTTCGACCGCTTATGCCAGCGATGATCGTCAGGAAATCCGCTCAGCCGTGGAGTTGGGAATAAAAAACGGTGATATGGTCATTCTTTCAGGCGGTAGCTCGATGGGCGAAAAGGACTATACCGTCGAGGTCATCAATGAACTAGGCGAGGTGCTCCTGCATGGTCTTGCCGTTAAACCGGGAAAGCCGACAATTTTAGGAACCGTTTCGCAAAAACCGGTGATCGGTTTACCGGGTCAGCCAGCGGCGGCCATCATGGTGATGATGATCGTGCTTCAGGAATTTATGAGCCGGTATTATGGCCAAGACCTTTTCAA
>NZ_CAKMJU010000044.1:0-9368 GCF_927416815.1 uncultured Acetobacterium sp.
CACAGTTATCCCTATGGCTATAGAATAATTAGAATGATGCTTAAAGGCAAGATGTTTCACGACGTTTTGTGCCTTGAGCGAAGCGAAAGGAATGGTTATAAAGATGAATAAAAATATTTACGAAGCAATCATAAAAGAATCAAAGCAACGCTGTGTCGGATATGGGATTACTGAGGATCAGGTTTTTAGTAAAAAAATGATTGATCACAGTGAGTTGCAGGCTAAGTTTTCAGAGAACCGTGATCTAATCTTGACAGCCGCTCCCTATATGGAACATCTGATGAGTATTGTCCGGGGTAACAATTTTTTCGTTTTGTTAACTGATAAGGATGGCTGCATCCTCAACGCCATCGGCGATGAGAAAATATTAACAGAAGCCTTTGAACTAAAAATGGTGGCTGGTGCCTATATGAGTGAAGAGCATATTGGCACCAACGCCATGTCATTGGTAATTAAATCGGGACAGCCGATTCAAATGTCCGGAACAGACCATCTGGTAAAAGCTTATCATCGCTGGACCTGTTCGGGAGCACCGATTCGGGATCCTAATGGCAATTTAATTGCTGCACTGGATCTCACTGGTTATTCGGATTCGGTGCATCCCCATACCCTGGGAATGGTAATTGCAGCATCGAATGCCATTGAGGAGATGCTCAAGGCCAAAGAATACAACAGACTTCAGAATATGACCAACAAACATATCAAAACGATCTTTAATTCGATGCCAGTGGCGATTCTTACCGCCAATCTGGATGGGATGATTAAAATTTATAATCAAAAAGCCATGGATCTTTTTGGCAATAAGTATAAACAGCTCTCAGCGACCAATGTCTCTGAAATTATCGAAGATTGGGAAAATATTAAGGTTGCGATTCACTCTGAAAAACATGTCAACCGGATTATTAATATCAAGGCGCTACGCAATCATTTTCATTGTCAGATGACGGCCAGTCCGATTTATAATCCCCAGGACGATAGCATTGAAATTGTCTTTGTATTAAAGGAAGACCAGACCCGGAAAATTCAGAAATGTGAGCAACCCTATTATACCTTTGATAAAATCATGGGACAGGATCGCCATTTTGTCAGTACCATTGAATATGCAAAAAAAATCGCTAACAACCGTTCAACGATTATCATTTTGGGAGAAAGTGGTTGCGGAAAAGAAGTTTTTGCCCAAGCCATTCATAATCATAGCAAGCGGATGGATGAACCCTTTGTGGCACTTAATTGTGGAGCGATTCCCAATCAGTTAATTGAATCCGAGCTTTTTGGTTATGAGGAAGGTGTCTATACCGGAGCAAAAAAAGGTGGATACATCGGAAAATTTGAGCAGGCCAATAATGGTACTATTATGCTGGATGAAATTGATGAGATGCCCCTGGATATGCAAACCCGATTACTGCGGGTACTGCAGGAAAACGTCATCACAAAAATTGGCAGTCAGCGATCCATTCCCATCGACGTCCGGATAATCGCTGCTAGCAACAAAGATCTGAAAAAAGAAGTGGAGCTGGGACGTTTTAGAAAAGATCTTTTTTACCGCCTAAATGTTTTGCCTCTGTATTTACCACCATTACGGGAACGAAAAAGTGACATAGTCATCTTGTTTCATTATTTTATGAAAAACCTGTCATCGAAATATGAGAAAAATGAATTCCCGATTACTGATAAAAACATGAGGATGCTAGAAACTTACAATTGGCCGGGTAATGTGAGGGAACTGGAAAATGTCGTAGAATTGATGATCAATACCGAATCCTTTCCCGATCACTATTTTTTAAAAAATTCTGAGCAAACAGATCTATCTACAAAATTCACCGCTTATGTCGATAAATCGCCGCTAGAATTGCGGGATGAGCGTCTAGAAGATCTGGATCCCGCGCTACTAGATATGAGCTATGTTGAAAAGGAACATATTAAGCGGGTTTTAAAGATTTACAAGGGAAACATCAGTCAAGCGGCGCAAGCCCTAGGGATTCAGAGGAACACACTTTACAGTAAAATTAATAAATATGAAATTAAACTTGAAATCGGTAATAAACCGCGAGAATTCTGGTATGATGATCGATATAGGAAGGGACATAAACATAGTTAATTATTACGAGAAGCTAATACAAGAACGTGATCAGAAAGATCAAATTGTTTCAGAAAATTCTCCGTAAGCAAATATTAAATTAGCATAAATTATGTAGTTTAAAAGTAGAGTTTAAAAGATAAGCCTAGTTCAAAGGGTTCTCGACTAATTATGTCGAGAACCTTTTTTGTTTTGCTGCCCAGACAGATTTTCATAATATAGTGAATTTTGTCTTGGAATCTGCGATTAAAGATAAGACTAAATTACAATCAATACAATATCTCCATAAGTTCTACAAAAGTTACTGTTATGATAGCATCAGTTAAGACGAATCAAGGAGAATGATCAATGGAAAAAAAGCACATAACAAAGACATTTTCGGTTAGTGGGATGACCTGCGTTAACTGCGAAAATCGGATTGAGAACAGACTAAAGAAGCTTAAGGGTGTAACCAGTGCTACTGCAAATTATTCGCGTTCACAGGTCAGTTTTACATACGATCCGGATCGTGTCAAGCTGTCAACTATTATAAAGACTATTGAAAATATGGATTATCTTGTAAAGCGAGCAGGCGAAAAACAAAAGAATAAAAATGATGTAAAGGAAACTAAAATCACAGAAGTTTTGGGGATCGGGGTCATCATTATTGCAGCATTTATGATTGTAAATTACTTTGGTGGTTTTAATATCTTTAACGCCTTTCCAGAGGCAAAACTAGGTGTTGGTTACGGTGCGTTATTTTTAATCGGCTTACTCACATCCGTCCACTGCGTTGCCATGTGTGGGGGGATCAATCTTTCTCAATGTGTTCCAAAGGCAAGCATAAAAAATGAAAATAAAATGGCAAATCTTAGGCCTGGCATTCTATATAATACCGGACGGGTGATGTCTTACACCATCATTGGCGGGATTGTCGGTGCACTAGGGTCGGTCATCAGCTTTTCCGGTGCGGCAAAAGGAATTGTTGCTGTTGCAGCCGGGATTTTCATGGTAATTATGGGCCTTAATATGCTCGATCTTTTTCCTTGGCTGCGTAAGCTAAGTCCCAGAATGCCGAAGATTTTTGCTAGTAAGATCAATGAACAGAAAAAAAGCAACAGTCCCCTCTATGTTGGACTTTTAAATGGCTTAATGCCTTGTGGGCCACTCCAGGCGATGCAGCTCTATGCACTTTCCACCGGTGATCCGGTACAGGGAGCCATATCGATGCTGGCATTTAGTTTGGGTACGGTGCCACTGATGTTTGGATTAGGAGCGTTTAGCTCATTTCTCAGTAAAAAATTTACCAGTAAAATGATGACAGCCAGTGCCGTGTTAGTTTTGATATTGGGCGTGTTTATGTTCAGTAACGGCATTAGTTTATCGGGAATCGCACTGCCTTTGCTATCAGGCAGTGCAGCAACGGATATCGAAGCAGAGCAAAGTAATACCGCCCTGCTCAACCAGGGCGTTCAGACAATCACAACAAAGCTTTCACCCAACCGTTATGAACCCATTACCGTCAAGGCTGGGGTGCCGGTTAAATGGACCATCCAGGCCGAAGCCAGTGACATTAATGGGTGTAACAACAAAATCTTGATTCCCAGTTACGGTATTGAGAAAAAATTAGTAGCTGGTGACAATATCATTGAATTCACTCCCACCAAAACAGGAACAGTACCCTATAGCTGTTGGATGGGGATGATTAGGAGTAGTATAACAATTGTTAATTAAGAGATAATAACGGGTAATAGTATAGAAAGAGGAAAACCAAATGAAAAAAGAAACCATTAAAATAACCGGAATGACCTGTGCGGCATGTGCGGCCAGGGTTGAAAAAGTTGTCAGTAAGATGGCTGGAGTATCGGATGCATCAGTGAATTTTGCAACCGAAAGACTGTCGGTTGAATACAATGAAGCGGAGACGTCCCGGCAAAAAATTGATGAAGCCATTGAAAAAGCCGGATACAAAACGGTAGAAATTACAACAATAAATGAAGTGACCATCCCCATTGTCGGGATGACCTGTGCCGCCTGCTCGGCTCGGGTTGAAAAGGCGCTGAGTAAACTTGAAGGGGTCACCACTGCAACTGTTAATCTGGTCACTGAAAAAGCCACTGTTCACTATGACTCCCAGCAAGTAAAACTCTCGGCGATTCGACAAGCAATTGAAAAAGCTGGCTATCAGGCACTGGAAATAGAGAAAAAAACTGCCGTAGATGAAGATAAACTGCGGAAGGAAAAAGAAATACGAACCCTCAAGACAAAGTTAATCATCTCGACAGTATTCTGTGTACCGCTTCTTTACATTGCCATGGGGGCGATGATCTGGTGGTTGCGACTGCCAATCCCCAACTTTCTGGAACCGATGCATTATCCCTTGAGTTATGCTTTGGTTCAAATAGTCCTGACCATTCCGATTATTATTGCTGGTTACCGCTTTTATATTGTCGGTTTCAAAGCGATCATCCAGCGCAGTCCCAATATGGATTCATTGATCGCGATGGGAACCACGGCAGCGATTCTCTATAGCCTTTATTCTGTTTATCAGATTAGTGCAGGAAATTTCGGGGCAGTTGAAGATTTGTATTTTGAAACCGCCGGGGTTATCATTACCTTGATCCTGTTAGGAAAATATCTGGAAGCAGTATCCAAAGGAAAAACGTCTGAAGCGATTAAAAAACTTATGGGTCTGGCGCCTAAAACGGCCATTGTCATCCGGGATGGCACCGAAATTGAAACACCCATTGATGAGGTGGAAATTGATGATGTGATCCTGGTTAAACCCGGGGGCAAAATTCCGGTTGACGGGATCGTCATTGAAGGAAACACCGCCATTGATGAATCGATGCTCACCGGAGAAAGTATGCCCATCGATAAAAAATCAGGGGATATGGTATATGCAGCCAGTATTAATAAAAATGGTGTGATCCAATTCAGAGCAACAAAAATTGGTGGCGATACAGCCCTCGCTCAAATCATCAAACTGGTGGAAGATGCCCAGGGTTCAAAGGCACCGATTGCCCAGTTGGCCGATATTGTGTCCAGTTATTTTGTTCCGATTGTGTTTGTCATCGCGGTTCTGGCCTTCGCTGGTTGGTATTTTACCGGCCATACCTTTGTCTTTGCGATGACCATATTTATTTCGATTCTAGTCATCGCCTGCCCCTGCGCACTTGGCTTGGCGACTCCAACCGCGATAATGGTGGGAACCGGAAAGGGCGCCGAGTATGGCATTTTAATTAAGGGTGGAGAAGCCCTGGAAACCACCCATCTGATTAATACCATTGTTTTTGATAAAACCGGCACCATCACTGAAGGGAAGCCTGAAGTAACAGACATTGTCACAACGGCCGGGGTTGACCGGGATTGGCTTCTTCAAATTGCCGCTTCCGCTGAAAAAGGATCAGAACATCCCTTGGGTGAAGCGATTGTCCGAGGCGCCGAAAAAGAAAACCTTAAAATACTTAAAATTGATACCTTCAAGGCGATTCCTGGATATGGGATTGAAGTAGAAGTTGATGGTTCCCGGTTGCTACTGGGCAACCGGAAAATGATGGAACAGAACAATATTTCGCTGATCACTCTGGAAGCAGAATCAGATCGGCTGGCAGAAGAAGGCAAAACCCCCATGTACATTGCCATGAATGGTCAATTGTCCGGGATTATTGCCGTGGCAGACGTTGTCAAAGCCAGCAGTAAAGCCGCTATTGCCAAACTCCATGAAATGGGTATCGAAGTGGCGATGATCACCGGTGACAATAAAAAAACCGCGGCAGCCATTGCCAGACTGGTTGGCATTGATCGGGTTCTGGCCGAGGTACTGCCCCAGGATAAATCAAATGAGGTTAAGAAACTCCAGTCAGAAGGCCGAAAAGTGGCCATGGTTGGGGATGGCATCAACGACGCGCCGGCATTGGTTCAGGCCGATATTGGTATTGCGATTGGCTCCGGTACCGATGTCGCCATGGAATCCGCCGACATTGTGCTGATGCGAAGTGATCTGATGGACGTTCCGACGGCCATTAAACTCAGCAAAAGTACCATTCGTAACATTAAACAAAATTTGGTATGGGCATTTGGTTATAATGTAGCAGGAATTCCCATCGCTGCCGGACTGCTCTATCTGTTTGGCGGGCCACTGCTGAATCCCATTTTTGCCGCCGCCGCGATGTCACTGAGCTCGGTTTCGGTGCTCACCAACGCACTTAGATTAAAAGGTTTCAAACCATAAAAAATCAAGAAAAAAGAGGAGCAGAGATCATGAAAAAGAAAATTGTTTTAGCCGGGACAGTCCTATTATTTTTAGTTGTCCTGGCTGGTTGCCAGCAGACCGATGTCGTCGGCAATACTTCTATCGCATCATTTGATGCAGTGCTTAAGGCAGTCCCCAACCAAATTGCCGAAGATGAGATAAATGGCGGCTGGGCCCTGTCAGCACCCGATGGAACTGCCCGGTTCATCTGGAGTAAGGACTACAGCAGTGGCACCCCGCACGATGTGATGCTGGAAGTGGATGCAAAACCATTTATTGAGGCCGGACTTGATCTCACTAAGCTTCCCGAAGAGATGGTTATTGATGATAAAATTATGGTCGGAACAATGTTAGGGGATGAAAAATTAACCTATAGTGGCGAAGTGACGCCACTGGCGTCCTATCAACAGATTGTCAATCTGAAACGTGATCATATTAAATACCACACCGCTCTTGATCATTATGGTGTTGACCTTGGTGATGGGAATATGTTTGAGTGGGCCAAAGACCTGAATACCAATGACAAAGACATTGTCTTTGTATTAAATCCACAAATCTTTATCGATGCCGGCGTTGATCCGGAAAAAGTAGAAGGCTGGGTTTTTGCCAAAGTCAGCACCGAAGATGAAGATAATAAACCAATTGAAGTGGATAAATTCTTAAAACCGTTTAGTATTAAATAGTCGAGAGGTAGAAAAGAGTGGACAATCATTTGAAAAAAGTGCTTGTTGTCGATGATGAGCCCAAAATAATTGAGGTGGTAAAGTCTTTTTTAGAAAGTAAAGGCTTTACCGTCTTTGCAGCGGAAAACGGCAAACAAGCTCTCGAAATATTTGAGCGGGGAAATATTGCTCTCATTGTTTTAGACCTGATGCTTCCAGATATGACAGGTGAAGAAATATGTATTCAGATCAGAAAAAAATCCCGGGTGCCAATTATTATGCTTACCGCAAAAATTGAAGAAGTGGATATGCTAAGAGGTCTTAATATCGGAGCAGATGATTATATTACCAAACCATTTAGCTTAAAAGCTCTTTATGCCAGAATCGAAGCAGTTCTTCGCAGATCAAGCGATGATCTGGTACCGCTTTATAATAAAGCCTCTTTCAATGGTAGTGACTTAGAAGTTGATTTTGAAAGTCATCGTATTAAAAAAAATCAACTAGAAATTAATCTTACCCCAAATGAATATAAAATACTGGCGGCATTAATAAAATATCCCAGTAGGGTTTTTACCCGGGAGGATTTAATCAAAATAGCCTTAGGCGATGAATTTGAAGGTTATGATCGAGCCGTCGATAGCCATATCAAGAACCTACGGCAAAAAATCGAAACAGATCCTAAAAATCCAGTTTATGTGCTGACGAGTTACGGGATTGGTTATAAATTTGGGGGTGAAACCCATGAAACATAGTTTGAGAACAAAGTTTTCCTTGACCTTTGCATTGGTATTACTGTTAACGATTGGTTTAATCAGTCTGTTGTCCAATTTTTTTATTGAGAAACAATTTACCAATTATCTGGCGGTTCAACAGGATAAGCGAACGCTGGAAATTGCCGATAACCTTAGCCAGCAATATGATTCAGTAGCAAAAACATGGGATGCTGACTTTGTTCATACCATTGGGATGTACGCCTTAAATGACGGCTATCTTATTTCGGTAATGGATGCCGAAGGACAAATAATATGGGATGCTCAAACATGCGATATGAGTCTCTGTGAACAGGTAACAGACGAAATCAACCAGCGAATGACAATGCTGCGTCGCGCTCGGGAAGGTGAATTCACAGAAAAATCGTTAAGTCTTATCAAAAACAACGAGATTATCGGAACCGTTCAGATCAGTTATTACGGACCTTATTTTTTAAATGAGGACGATTTTCAATTTTTAAAATCACTCAATACAATTCTCATCGGAATTGGTTTGTTTTCTTTGTTTTTTTCTTTTATACTGGGGACTTTCCTGGCTAAAAGATTGAGTAGTCCAATTTTAAAAACCGTTAGTGTTGCAAAAGAAATTTCCGATGGAGACTATGCAGTTCGTATTAAAGAAAGCTCAAATACAAAAGAGTTGGATGAACTTATTATTACCATTAACCATTTGGCCGACTCTTTAGGAAAACAGGAGGCGCTCAGAAAACAATTGACAGCAGATGTTGCTCATGAGTTGAGAACGCCACTCACATCTGTTGGAACTCATATTGAGGCAATGATTGAAGGAGTTTGGGAACCGACAACCGAGCGGTTGAAAAGCTGTCATGATGAAATATTGCGGATTGGAAAAATCATCCAAGATCTGGAGAGTCTGGCAAAGGTTGAAAGTGAAAATATAAAACTGCAAAAGTCTAAAATAAATATCGTCGAAGCGATCGATAAGGCATTATACAGCCTTGCTGCAGAAATAAAGAAAAAGAATCTGGATGTTGTCACAACAGGGATGGGTTCTGACATTGAGGCCGACTTAAATCGGATCACTCAGGTGTTGATCAATCTTATTTCTAATGCGGTTAAATATACCCCGGAAGGTGGAGCGATAGAGGTTAGCCTGTCTGAATCAGATACGGATCAAAAAATTCAGATCAAAGATAATGGTATTGGGATAGGTGAGGAAGATCTGCCATTTATCTTTGAACGCTTTTATCGTGCGGATAAATCCCGGAACCGAATGACCGGAGGCACAGGGATTGGGCTGGCGATTGTCAAATCGATTGTCAGTGCTCATGGCGGAACCGTTGAAGTAGAAAGTCGGTTGAGTGAGGGAAGTTGTTTTACGATAACCCTGCCCAAATAAAAACGACTATATAAGTCGAATTAAAGAATTTTGTAAATCGAACTGGCAATTGCACAGTGTGCAGGCGAGGATCTAGATCCTTTGGTCACGGATCGCCCCTCGTTAAATATTTAATTGAACATACAAGCAATCTGGTAATATGTCAAGCGGTTATTTTTTAATGACAGAAACAAAAGATTGAGAAAGGGGTAACTTTAATAAACCCTGGTGTTTTCAAGAAAAAAACAGGTAAAAGAAAAAAGTATTTAGTTGATGTCAGCAACTT
>NZ_CAKMJU010000045.1:0-9447 GCF_927416815.1 uncultured Acetobacterium sp.
GCTCCTTTCGCATTGGTCGCGGGCAGTCGCCAACTACAAGCAAGCTTGTGATTGGCTCGTTGCCTGCGCGCAGAATCGGACAGGCTTGGGCCGTGTCCGCTCTGATGCAAACAACATGATGTAACAATTGTCGGTACTAGGTTATCGTTTTGAAAGTTAGATAACAAAAATTATTATAGAGGAGAAGCGAAATGAATGTATATGAAGGTAAGCTAGTATCAAAAGGAATAAAAGTGGGGATTGTGGTGGCACGGTTTAATGAGTTTATTGGGTCTAAGCTGCTAGGCGGAGCGATTGATGGCTTGAAGCGTCATGATGTCAAGGAAGCGGACATTGATGTGGCCTGGGTACCGGGGGCCTTTGAGATTCCGTTGATTGCTGCTAAAATGACCAAGCTTAGAAAATATGATGCTATTATCTGTTTAGGTGCGGTTATCCGCGGTTCGACCACCCATTATGATTATGTCTGCAGCGAGGTTTCAAAGGGCGTCGCTCATGTCTCACTCAATTCCGAAATTCCGGTGATCTTCGGGGTACTGACCACCGAAAACATTGAACAGGCGATTGAACGGGCTGGTACAAAAGCTGGCAATAAGGGTTATGATTGTGCACTGACAGCCATTGAAATGGTCAATTTAATTAATGAAATAACGAACTAAAAAAAGCAATTAAAAAATAGGGGGTAGGATTTTCCTGCCCCCTATTTTAGATAAGTTTTAAACCAGCTCATCCAGGCTGATCACGCCGTTTTGGAGCGCCAGTTCTTTTAGATCCTCATACTGTCCAGCCATGCTGGTAAAGAAATAAGGGTGAAGATAGAAGATGCCAAGAATACCAAAGGTAAATCCGTTTAGTAAAAACCATCCTAAAAAGCTGAGCGACATCACAAAAATATCGCCTTTATGGCCCTGGGTCATCCGCATCGAGATCTTAACCGCCTCGGTGGCCGGCACATTGGGATATTCAGCCAGAATATAGGGTGTAAAGCTATAGGCGATGGACTTGATAATACCAGGTATTACAAAGAGTAAAGACCAGAGAAAAACAAATAATTCCATCCAGAGCATCCCACCCAGCTTTCGTCCAAAATCCGAAAAACCGGTTTTAAACATGTCTTCAATAGTCGGGGCGGGGAGTTCACCGCGGTAAATCCATAGCGAGAAAAATTGCAGGCCAACCATCATCGGTGCCCAGACAATCAGACCGCCCAGTCCGCCTAAAAAAGATGTAACGCCTGAAGCCGCACCAATCACAACAAATGCCAATAAGGTTGCGCCAACACAGACCCAATAATTCTCAGAAAAGTTCTGCTTGGCAATCGCTTTAATTTCTTGTCTCGTTTTCATAAAAATCTCCTTTATGTTAAATTATATAATGAACAACAGAAAAGTTTCTATTGGAATGTTAAGACCACGGAGTTGATTGATATGGGGATATAGTAGGGATTGATATACTAAAGAAAAGTTTGCCAAATTCTTAAGAATCTTTGTATATAATATCACGACTTACAAGAAGAAGAAAGCGAAAGTTGAGTGATCAGTTTTGTGAAACAAAATATTATAAAACCCGGCCGCTATCGGCATTATAAGGGAAATGAATATGAGGTTATCGGGGTTGGCAGCCACAGTGAAACCCTGGAAGCCATGGTGGTTTATCGGCCCTTGTATGGTGAGGGCGGGTTGTGGGTTCGGCCAGCTGCAATGTGGGACGAAATCATTGAAAAAGATGGCATCACCATAAAACGTTTTGAATACATAGGAGAGGCATCATTAAAAAAAGATGAACTATAAACTAAGAGAAGAAGAGCTATTAGGCGACCTGAAGGGGCTTTTGCAAATCGATTCGACCAATGCCGATGCCGGGCCTGTGATGCCCGGGGCACCGCTGGGTATTGGCATTAACGCGGCCATCAACTATGTTTTAAATCTGGGTGAAAGTTTTGGTTTTAAAACTAAAAATTGTGACGGCTATTGTGGTTACATCGAAATGGGACAGGGCCAAGAAATGATTGGGATCCTGACCCATGTGGACACGGTGCCGGTGGGGGACGGCTGGTCGGTCAATCCCTTTGATCTGACCATTGATGGGGACAAGGCTTATGGCCGGGGAACCATTGACAACAAGGGTCCCACCCTGGTGGCGCTTTATGCGATGAAGGCGTTAGCAGATAGCGGCGTCATTTTAAATAAACGGGTTCGTCTAATTATTGGTGGTGACGAAGAAGGGGAAGAATGGCATTGTATGAATCGCTACAAGGCCACCGAAGAAGCGCCGACCTATGCCTTTTCGCCGGATTCCGGCTACCCCGCTATTTTTGCGGAAAAGGGGATTCTGAATGTCTGTATCAAAAAGAACCTGGAGCCCGCGATTCACAGCCTCGGCTTTTTTAGCGGCAATCAGATTAACACCGTTCCGGATTACGCCAAGGCCATTGTCAGTGATGCCGTTTATGAAAGCACCGGTAAGCCAGCCCATGCATCGCAGCCCCATGAGGGGATTAATGCGATGTTTTTACTAGCCAGTGAGCTAAGAATGCTGGGGCTCGAACACCCATTTCTAGATCTCATTGATATCGCGACCTCCGCGGGACTAAATATCGATTTTGAAGATGAGATTTCCGGGAAACTGACCATCAATCCATCGATTGCCAATGTCAATCCGGAAAAGGCGGTGCTAAAGTGTGACATCCGTTATCCAGTAACGATGAAAGCAGCGGAGATCCGCGATCACATTGAAAGAGCCGTTACCCCTCTGGGTTTTACCGTTAACATTAATTATGACCTGCCACCGCTACATATCGATAAAGAAAGTTATCTCATCGATGCCCTGCAAAAAATTTATGAGGACTATACCGGCGATACCACCGGCCCCAAGGTCATCGGCGGGGGAACCTATGCCCGCGCCTTTGATAATGCCGTGGCCTTTGGGGGACGATTTCCCGAGGAACCTAACACCTGTCATCAAACCGATGAATACTGGAGTATTACAAGCATGAAGAAGAATTTTGATATTATCAGCAAAGCGCTGGAAAGTCTGGTACAATAAGGTTAGGGTTGCCACTAGTTGGCGCTTGAATAATGGATATCAAAAAGGGAGACGAATATGACCATTCATTTTGATAAACAAGCAGTATTAGAGGCCTTACGCGGCCTGTTGCAAATAAAGTCGGTGAACGCCAACGCTGGCGAAATCACTCCGGAAGCACCCTTGGGAATCGGGATCAATGCGGCCATCAATTACGTTCTGGATTTGGCTAGCAGTTTCGGCTTGACAACCAAAAACTGTGATGGTTATTGCGGTTACGTAGAAATTGGAGAAGGCCAGGAAATGGTGGCGGCCATCACCCATGTGGATACAGTGGAAGTGGGCGACGACTGGACCGTGCCGCCCTTTGATTTAACCATTGACGGCGACAGGATTTATGGCCGGGGGGTACTGGACGACAAAGGCCTCACGATCATCTCACTGTATGCCTTAAAAGCCCTAAAAGATGCCAAGGTTCCGATTAATAAACGGATACGGCTGATTATCGGTGGCGATGAAGAAGGTGGGAGCTGGGCCTGTATGAAACGCTACAAAGAAACCGAAGAGATACCCGTCTACGCCTTCTCGCCAGATTCCGGTTTCCCGGTTATCTTTGCGGAGAAGGGTATTATGAATGTTATTTTTGAAAAAGAACTGGATGCGGGTCTACCCCTGCTAAACCTAAGCAGTGGTAAACAGATCAATTCGGTTCCAGATTATGGCCGGGCTGTATTTGGTGGACAGACCTATGAAGCCAAGGGCAAATCGGCTCATGCTTCTGATCCACAAAAGGGCGATAATGCGCTAATAAAACTAGCCGGCGAATTACGGGCGGAGGGCATCCAGCATCCGATGCTGGAGCTTCTTGATCGGGCGACGCCTGAAGGTTTCGGGATTAACCTCTCCGATACGGTATCTGGGGATCTGACCCTCAATCCGGCCATTGCTTATGTCGATGAGAATAAAGCCGTGCTCCGATGTGATATCCGCTACCCGGTGACCATCAACAGCAGTGATATCAGCGAAGCGATCCAGAAAGCCACTGAAGATCTGGGATTTTCCCTGAAAATGGACCATGAAACCCTGCCCCTGCATGTCGATCAGGAGAGTTTTCTGGTTACGTCACTGCAAAAAGTATATGCCGACTACACCGGCGATAGCAGCGGTCCGATTGTTTCTGGAGGTGGAACCTATGCCCGCGCCTTTGATAACGCTGTGGCCTTTGGCGGTGTTCTTCCTGGCGAGGAAAACACTGGTCATCAGACGGATGAATTCTGGAGTATCGATAGCATGGCGAAAAATTTCGACATGATTGTCAAGGCTCTGGAAGTATTGGCTCAGTAAATTAGGAATACAGACCACAAAATCGATGATTGACCATTATTTCTTATAGGGTCGATCATCGATTTTTTTAGTTGGAATCCAAACAGCGCTAAGGAATATCGCCAAAACAATTATTAAGGCTGGGGAAGAAAACCGAGAAATCGCGGTTTTTTTGATTCGCGAGGATTATTCGTGGTATAAAAAGAAATAGCAGTTAAAATCCTGTCTTGAAACCCAAAGGAAGATCAAAGACAGGATTTTATTTTTTTACAAAGACATTTTTATGTTTTTGAGGACGGATTAAAATAATGTTTAAGGTGAAGAATGATGGAGAAACAAACAATAAGTATGGTGATTCCTTGTTATTGTGAAGAAGAGGTCATTCCCCTTTTTTATGATACACTGGTGAATGAGGTTATTTCTCAGATGCCAATGGTAGATTTTGAGATTCTGTTTATTGATGATGGTTCTAAAGATAAAACCCTAACGATTATAAAAAATCTTAGTGAAAAGGATCGCCGCGTAAAGTATCTATCTTTTTCCCGGAATTTTGGCAAAGAAGCCGCCATTTATGCCGGCTTAAACTATGCCTCAGGGGATTATATCGGGATTATGGATGTTGATTTGCAGGATCCGCCGGCCTTAATCATACCCATGTATGATACCCTGATAAACCAGGATTTTGATTGTGTGGCGGCCTGCCGGGCAAGCCGCGCCAAAGAATCCCGCATCCGTTCTTTTTTTGCAAAACGCTTTTACAAACTGATTAACCGGATGACCGGTATGGACATTGTCGAAGGGGCGCGAGATTTTAGACTGATGAAGCGTTTTGTGGTTGACGCTGTTTTGGCGGTCGGCGAATATAATCGCTTTTCAAAGGGCATTTTTGAATGGGTTGGTTTCAACACAAAATGGCTACCCTATCAGGATGCTAAACGAGTTGCCGGAAAAACCAAGTGGTCATTCTGGGAATTATGCCTTTATTCAATGGAAGGGATCATCGGTTTTTCAACCGCGCCGTTGGCCTTTGCCTCAGCTACCGGCCTGCTTTTTTGTATGTTATCCTTTGTGGCCATTGTGGTGATCATTGTTCGGGAAATACTATGGCATGGTTCCGCCTATGGCTGGGCCTCACTGGTATGTTTAATTTTTCTGATCAGTGGGATTCAGTTATTCAGCATCGGGATTTTGGGTCAATACCTGGCCAAAACCTATCTGGAAACAAAAAAACGACCCATCTTCATTGTCAAGGAACACAATTAAATGCAGACATATAAAAATTCGCTTCTGGACTATGGAATCCTAGCCTTAACCGCCTTTCTTTTTTTGTTGGTATTTTCTTATGGAACCAGCCCCTTCTTTATCGATAATTTTGGCATCTCAGATTCAGCGATATTTTTACTAATTGGCAAGGGCATAACCGCTGGTCACATTCCCTATGTCGATTTATTTGATCATAAGGGGCCAGTCATGTTTTTTATCCAAGCCTTGGGATGGTGGATATGGCCCAATCGTTTTGGTAACTTTTTGGTGCAATGGCTGTTTATGGGGGTCAACCTGGTGCTGATTTTTAAAATGGGGCGATTGTTTTTAGAAAAAAAATGCTGTTGGGTTCCGGTTGCTTTCTTTTTGTTAATTCTGGCCGCCACCTTTGAAGGGGGAAACTTAACCGAGGAATATAGTTTGCCGTTGCTATTTTTGCCGCTATACTTGGCTTTGAAATATTTTAAGTTAGAACCCCTGGGAAAGGCCAAGCATCCACCACTCTATGCGCTGGTATATGGGATCTGCTTTACGCTGATCGTCTTTATCCGCTTAAATAATAGCGTGTTTATTGGTGCGATCGTCTTAGTCGTGATGATCCAATTGCTGGCCAATCAGTCGTTTCGCAATTTTTTTGATAATGTCCTGACATTTCTTAGTGGTTCGTTTTTTGTCGGTTCGCTGGTAGCCATTTATTTTTTGGTCAATCATGCTTTGGGCGATATGATTTATGGGACTTTTCTGTTTAATCTCAAATATGCTGAGGGGATGTCAGGGATATCAACACCAGCGGAGTTTGTAAAATTTAGTTATGGCATTACTCCGGTGATTTTTTCTTTTAGTATGGGCGTTTATTATTTGCTCAAAAAAGCAGGTAAAGAAATCGGCTGGTTATTAATCAGCGGCTCGCTGATAACTTTTTTTCGCTGCTACTAGGTGGGGTTTTCTACCATTATTTTATCTTAACGACGCCATGCTTTGTTTTGGCCATTATCTTACTGATTGAGCTCTATCTAACAAAGGGGAAAACGCTGATTCAAGAAAATGATCGTGTGGTGCTAGTCGGAGTATTGGCGCTGCTGCTGATAACGGTGGGCAGCTACCTGAACTTTTCATATCAGACGGTTCGGGAAATTGCTGCTGAACAACCGAATAACAGCTATTATGAAAATGCCCTGACCATCAAGAATTTAATCCCGGCTGCCGAGTTAGACAGTGTTTTGGGTTATTCAGTGCCCGCCGGATGGTTTCTAAAGGCGGAGATCACACCCTGTTATAAATATTTTACGATGCAGGAATGGTGGGGGCGCTACGACCCACAGGTGCTGATTGATACCAATAAGCACCTAGAAAATGATCCCCCTAAATGGATTGTTTTAAACAATGATCCCCAACAAAACCAGACCCTCTATGCTGTTCTGGCGATGAAATATGAATTAATCGCAAAGGATACAGTCGTTTCTTTATACCAACTCAAAAATGAGTAAATAAAATCGGATAACCAGGATGAAAAAGCGATTGTCGACCACCAAAACAAAAATGGTTGACAATTGCTTTTTTTTTGGTTAGAATACCAACAAGAGGTGATGAAATGTCGACAAAACAAAAATTATTACAAACCTTGGAAGAAAATCGCGAAACCTATCTCTCCGGAGAAGTGCTGGCCAGCACCATGGCGGTCTCCCGGTCGGCCATCTGGAAGGCCATCAAAACACTAAAAGAAGCAGGCTATGAAATAGAGTCCACCACCAACAAAGGCTACCGGTTAAAAAGTGAATCGGATCTGATGTCGGCGGAAGGGATCCACCCCTGGCTGTCCCCAACCAATCAGGAGCTTGAACTGATTGTCTATCAAACCGTTGGCTCGACGAATCAGGAAGCCAAGAAATTGGCACTGGAAGGGGCAAAAACGGGAACGGTTATTATCGCTGAAGAGCAAACTCAGGGACGGGGCCGAATGGGTCGTTCCTTTTATTCACCGCCCAAAAGCGGGATTTATTTAAGTTTGGTGCTGCGTCCCGATGTGGCCGCCCGTGATGCGGTGCTGTTAACCACCGGCGCATCGGTGGGGGTTTGCCGGGCCATCAAAAAAGTGACGGGTATTGATACCCAGATCAAGTGGGTCAATGATATTTACCGGGGCGACCGGAAGATTGTCGGGATTCTCACTGAGGCGGTGACCAACTTTGAGAACGGACAGTTTGAGTTTGTGATCATCGGCATTGGGGTAAATTTCAAGCAGCCGCAAGCGACCTTGCCCAAAGAACTGGAAGACATTGTCGGGACGCTGTTTAATGAAAAACCAGATGCCCTGACCCGTAACCGGCTGGCGGCGGAAATTATCAACGCGGTGATGGATATCTGCACCAATCTGAGTAACCGCGATTTCCTGGCAGAATACAAGACGCAATCGATGGTTTTGGGAAAACAGATTAAAGTTTTTAGGAATAATGAATGGGAAGTGGCAACCGCCCTGGATATCAGTGACGAAGGTGGACTAGTCATAAAAAACCAATCAGGACAGTTAGAAACCCTGAATTCAGGGGAAATTAGTATTAGAAAATTAGAATAGGATGGATTAAATGATTGAAAAAAATACCCTTAATTTAAGAATGCTACTGCTTTGCGGACTATTTGCCGCCTTGATTGTGGTGGGGGCGATGATTAAAGTGCCGCTACCGGGAATACCGATAACCCTCCAGACGATGTTTGTACTCCTGGCCGGGTTGCTGCTGGGATCCCGAGGGGGGCTGATTGCGGTTTTGGTTTATATTTTTATGGGTCTGGCTGGCTTGCCGGTATTTACCGGTGGCGGTGGATTAATGTATCTTTTCAAACCCACCTTCGGCTATATTGTCGGTTTTGCCCTGGGGGCATTTGTCACCGGCTGGTTGGCTGAAAGAAACCCTGATAACTCAACAAAGCAGCTGATTCTCGCTGCAGTTGCCGGAAACGCGCTAATCTATGCGGTCGGATTACCCTGGTATTATCTAATCCTTAATTATTATCTCAATACGCCAGTGGGAGCGGCAACGGTAATGATCTCGGGATTTGTGATGACCCTACCAGGGGGGATCATTAAGATTGCCTTGAGCGTGCTGTTAGCCAAGCGGCTGATACCGGTGATGAACCCAAAAATCTACAATTAAAAAAGGTGCCTCAATCAGAAGTTCTAAAAACTCTGGTTCAGGCACCTTTTGCTATTAAGTCAGGGCTATTAGTATAGAAGACTTACTTGTTAATTAAGACAATTAAAGCAGATTAGAACAGGCGTTTTTAAGGTTTGAGGGGTGCTAAAAAATTACAGTAGACGATAAAGCGGTTCTCGGGTAAAATTAAAATGAGTTCAAAACGGACAAAAAAGGGTGACCTAGCGATTGATAAGAAAGGAACTGCGATGAAGGTTTTTGACAGCACCAATACCGATGTGTATTTTAACCTCGCCATGGAAGAATACTTATTTAAAAATAATCGAGATAGCGCGTATCTGTTGTTATGGAAAAATGATAACAGCATTGTCTTAGGAAAACACCAGAATATCTTTGAAGAAATCAATTTAAAAGCGGTCGAGCAAGCGGGGATTCCGGTGGCGAGAAGAAACACCGGGGGAGGCACGGTATTTCATGATGTCAACAATCTCAACTACTCATTTATTAGCAATCAAGGTGATGCCTTTGCCGATTATGACCAGTTTTTAGGCCCTGTTATTGCCGCCCTTAATAAAATGGGGATTCCAGCCACAAAGCGTCGGACCAGCGATATCGCCATTGGCGAACAAAAAATATCGGGCTCGGCTCAGACTGTAAAAAAGGGACGGGTGCTCCATCATGGCACCTT
>NZ_CAKMJU010000046.1:0-10250 GCF_927416815.1 uncultured Acetobacterium sp.
GGCATCCCGCTCAGCGCCTTCTTCCATTTTGCCAAGAGCGTCGATGGTCTCCCAATAGACGTCTTCACCATTTCTGAGGGAGCCATCGGCATTGGAGACAGCCACCCCTAAACGGCTATAGGCTTCGATCATATCGGCTGAACCATCTCGAGCTGAGGACATCGACCGGATCTGTTTGGCCATGGAGCCGGTGAGCGTTTCCATGGAAACATCCACTAATTCAGCCGCATATTTATAAGCTTGCAGGCTTTCAGCCGAAACCCCTGCAATGGTAGACGTCGTCAGAATTTCATCGGCATAGGCAGCGGCTCCCACAGTCATATCCGTGAGTGACTTAGCCGATGAAACGGCTGCGGCACCAACCGCGACAAAGGCGGTACCCATGGCGATACCGATACCTTTAAGCGTCGCTCCTAAAGCACTAAATTTACCGCCCGAACTTTCTGCTTTACTCACAGTATCATTGAGCGACTTACCAAACTGCTCGGCCTGATTTTCGGCATCATCAAACTCATCCCCGATTTCAGAAAGCGCTTTTTCATTTTGTCTGATTTCATGCTCCAAACCATTGAGATGCGCCTTGGCATTATTCAGTTGGATTGCCCAGTTCTGGGTGCGCCGATCATTCTCGCCAAAGGAGGTGGCTGCATTGTCCAGAGCTTTTTCCAGGACTTTGATTTTATCCTTCTGAACATCCATCTCCTTGTTCAACAGCTGGTTTCGGGCGGTGACCGCTTCGATGCTTTTATCCTGTCGGTCAAACTGGGACTCGATCAGTTTCATTTCACTGCCCAGTACTTTGAAGGATTGATTGATATCCCGGAGGACGTTCTTAAATTCCTTCTCACCTTCGACCCCGATTTTCAAGCCGAAATTATCTGCCACTCTGCATCACCTCCTATTTTTGGGCATGAAAAAACCACCATACGAATGATAAGTTGGTGTTTCGATTTCTAAATATTCTTATGAATTTTATGAAGTTTTCTTATGGAATAATATCATCAATCGTCCATTCCCGTTTTGGTTTCTCCATGCCTAAAAACTGTTTATGACAAGTCCAAAGATCAAGTAGCTGACCCAATGGCATCAGCCAGACCTGATCCTCAGTTCGGTTTAAATGGACGGTGCCATAATATAAAAGTCGAGTAAACAATGCGGCATCATCTACTCGACTTTCACGTTTTTTAAGGGTTCACCCTCAGAAGTATCATCTTCGCTTTCGACATGACGCTTGGTGCCATTGACCATGGCATCGGTGATGGCGTTTTTATAATCCGCCAGCTCCATGGGGGTGGTTAACAGCTCGACGGCTTCTTCGGTGAGTAGCGGTTTCTTATCTCCATTTTGAAGATTATGAATCAGAATGCTTTGATTGGCCAGCAGGGCGATCAGCCAGGTCACCTCATCTAGAGCCATTTCAAAGTTTTCATTCTTCATTAGGGTTTCACCAAGACTTGCCAGTCCTCCATAACGTTTGGCGATTTCCTTGGTGGCTTTGGTGGTAAAAATCAGCGGATATTCCACACCACCGATTGTAACGACAGCGGTTCGATCCTGATCCATCATCATGGTGTTCCTCCAATACTGGCCATTGTATTTAGCCAGGTCTTGGCTTCAGCTTCGGTTGGGAAGGTGGCTTCTTCTTTCCAGACATCCAGTACATTAGTCAGAATGGTGCCTTCAATGGTCGGGGTCTGGAAGTTGATGGCTTCACCCCGGGTTTCCATGCTTTCGGATGGAACGCCGAATTTTACCTTGGTGAGCCAGATCGCCCTGAAGCCTCGGATATTGTTTTTAATGCTAGTGGCATAAAAGCCGACTCCCACAAAAGCACCATCATCCGATCCTTTAGCAGTCATTTTCTTATTGGTCCCAGGATCAATAGTCGTCAGGGTATGCCCAAGAATCAAGGCTCGAGTTTCATAGTCCAGATGATCCCCATTAAGGGTAAGCTTGCCAGACTTAAACTCTTTGACATTTTCAATGATCCGATCATCGCCCCGCAGCACCCCTTCATTCACTTCGATACTCATATCGGCCTTGATGGCGTAGGCCATGATTTTTCCACCGGTATAGGTGGCTTCGGTTTCTGTTTCTGTCAGTTTTGAACAGATGAGATATTTAAGTCCAATTTGTGCCATTAGTTTTCCTCCATATCATAGTCTTTTGCCACATCGATGGCATAATGATAATAGCCGGTGTCATCCTCATGACCGACATAGCGCCGATCGGTGATGACAAATCCGGCTTTAATTAAAGCTGTTGTGAGTCGATTTTTTAAAGCAATGTAGTTGTTCTTACAAAAGATCGAAATCCGCACTTCCTCAACTGTACGCAGAGGCAGATCGTCGCCATAGAGTGCAAAGGTATCTGTCAGCGGGGTCACCACCATATACTCGTATGATGGTTCTTCAGAAAATTTCCCAGTTTCCACCAAAACATTGAGTCCGCTAATGATCTGATTGAGTTCAATTAAACTGTTCATAGGCTATCAATCTCGCTTTCCAGTTTGTTTTTCATCGCTTCGATACAGGATTTCCGGGACTTTGCTTTTGCTGGTTTTAGAAACGGTTTCGGCAGTTGGCCGCTTTTGCCATATTCCAGAATATTGCCAATCTTGGCATTGCTTTCGCCACCAGATCGGGGTTCAGAAAAACCAATCTTAAGATTGTAATTACCAACACTGTCTTGTTTCACTGGAGACACTCCCAGGGCTGCTTCGAGCTCACCGGTTGAGCGACTCTTGAGTTTCGTCTCGCTGCCAATCACCGCACTGAGATTACTTTTGACTTTTTCGAGTACGACTTCGCCACCGGCTTCTAAAACTTTGGGGATGATTTCATCGGACTTTTCAGCCAGTTGTGAGATCTTAAGCAGAAAATCGTCCGGCATTTTGATCGTAATTTTAGCCATTGGTGTCCATCCTTTCACAGAGTACTTCGATATACATCCCTCTGTTTTTGACATCCTCAACTGAAACGATGTTATAGCGTCCGGTATCACAGACGATTACCATGTTGGTTTTAACTGTGATGCCGTGAATCCTGCGAAAGCGAAAAAGTGCTGAAGCCGACGTAAAAACAGCCCGGTTTTTCCAGCTTTCATTGCCATGGCGATCCTCTTTATAGGCTCGCACTGATGCAATGATGGACTCACCGGTGCTTACAAACCCCTCAGGATCCTTAACCGGTTGATTGGTGATCAGATCAATCATGGTATTCATTTTTCCATAGCTCATAGTTACACCTTAAAATCCTTATTCATATCCAGCAGCCGATTAACCACTGTCCAGACCTGGTTGCTGGCCTGAACGTTATCAGCAAAAAAGCCCCCAGTACTACCATCCCGACTTTCATAGAAATGGGAGGATAATATGATTACCGCCTGTTCAGTGGTGGGGTGCATGTCATGCTTTGCATAAAAGCCATCTTCTTTTTTCTGATAGCTTTCGGCATATGCGGTGGCAGTTAATATCAGGTTTTGTAGGAGCTCATCGTCTTGGTGATGCTCGAGAATCAAATTGGCTTTGACTTTTTCCAGGAGTGTCTGCATCACTGCCACCTCATTTCATTTATTCGTTTTTCATTAAACCAGCTGCTTTAAGCTTTGCAAGCAGGGCATTAAAATCCGTCACCAGTCCCGCAATGGTCGTCGCGGTACTATCGGCCTGATTGGCGGCTTGGGGTAGGCCCAATAAAACAGCACCCTCTTTAATGTCGAGAGTGCCACCAATTACGGTTTTATCGCCGCCGTCACTTGTATAATTCTTTGTCGTATAGCTCATGATCCACCTATGCCTTTTGTTTCAGGGTCTTGATCGCTTCGGGTAAGATCAGCTTGCCATCGACCCGCTGGGTGGCCATAAAACCCACCTGACCAGTAGTTGCATAGAGTTCATTAAGTCGTTTGAACGAACGACCCTGACGATCAGCTATCCAGTAATAACTAAAATCTCCAAAAGCAACCGTTTTTGCCCCAGCCGCAATCGTTGGAACATAGGAAGATGTTTTAACCGGACTATTGAGAATGGTATCCGGGGTTCCAGCAGTAATGGATGGTTGCCAGATGTAGTTCCCATTGCCATCTTTGAGTTTTCGGATGGCTTTAACCGTGGCATCGTTAAGAATAAAGGTGGCGCTTTTTCGATAGGGCGATTTAAGAGAATAATAGAGATCCATGATCTCATCCACCGTAATGGCGGTGGCACTGGCTGTGGTAATCCCATCCTGAGCGCCTCCAGTGGTATTGAAGATTCCGGTGGGTTTACCAACACCATCACCGATGAAAAACGCTTCTTCCTCTTTCGCTCCGATTCGACGGGCAAATTCCCTGGCAATGTAGGCTTCCAGATTAAAAACAGAATCATTTAAGAGTTCTTCTGATACTTTAAGCAGGGTTCCCAGCTTATAAGCACTGATGGAAACTTGTCCAAAGGAATCATCGCTCTCTGGGGTTGCCCCTTCTTCTTCAATCCAAGATGCGGATCCTTTAGTGGCTACAACTGGAATTTTTCTGTCCCCGCTAGCGGTGGTAATGACCTTGGCCAGAGTTCTAAAGATATTTTCTTCTTCCAGACCTTCCACCAGGGTGCGTTCAAACTCATCGGGAACCAGATAACCACCTTCGCTGTCACTGCCAATTTGCAGAGCATTGGTAATTTCAAAGCTTAGGGTCTTGTTGCGCATGGCGTTCCAGAAGGACTTCGCATACTCATCGCTGCCTCGACCAGTTTTAGAGTCGGTCATGCCCTCTGGTTTTCCGGTAATCGGGGTATTGAGCGGTTTTGAAAACTCCAGATCCATGGACTTCTGACGCTCTAAGCGATCAATCTCTTTCCCAAGACCCACCACATCCGCTTCCATTTTTTCATAGACTTCAATGTCGACAGCTGCAAGCAGACCATCCTGATTTCTTTTTTCATCCAGGAATTTTTTCGCATCTTCCCAGACTTTGGCTCGTTTTTCTCGTAATTCTAAAATTTTATTCATGGTTTCCTCCATTTATTTAATCAAATTTAATCGTGTCTCAAACACGTCGACCGGTATTCCGACAGGGGTTTGGGGCTTAGGGATTAGCTTATCCAGCAGGGAGTTGGTCACCGCCTGCCGGGAAAAGCTGTAATTCAAAACTTCTTCACAATCTTCATTTTTCTCAAACAACATTTCATCGGCAAAGCCAAGCTCCAGCGCTTTATTGGCATTGAGCCAGGTTTCACCGTCCATGAGCTTGGAGAGCTTCTCTCTGGTCTGGCCAGTTTTTAACTCATAAGCATTGATGATACTTTCCTTCACCTCATCTAACATCTGAATGGCTTTTTTCATCTCACTGCTGTCACCAATGGCTACAGTAAGCGGATTGTGGATCATAATCAAACTTAAAGGTGAAACTTTAACTATAGTGCCTGCCATAGCAATGACTGATGCTGCACTGGCAGCGATCCCATCAATCTTGACGGTGACATTGCCCTTATAATCCATCAGCATGTTGTAAATCTGACTGGCAGCAATGCAATCGCCTCCAGGACTGTTAATCCAGATATCAATATCACCCTGACCAGACATCAGCTCGTTTTTAAACTGCTGCGGGGTAATGCTGTCATCAAACCAGCTTTCTTCCGCGATTGCGCCATTTAAATAAAGAGTACGTGTCCCATCTTCATTCTTAATCCAATTCCAAAATTTCTTCATTTGTTTCCTCACTTTCTGTGTCTCCATTTTTGGCAAATGCGCCAGCATCTTGAAGTTTCGTCATCGCGCCGTTAATCAAAAATAAGTCCCCACCTAGTACTTCAGGGATGCGGTTCATGTTTTCCAGTTCTCTAATATCATTGGCCGAAAGCCACCCGTTTTGTCGTCCAGTGGCATAACCAGCCATTCGGGATTCATAGTCCCCACGTAAAAGCCCATCCACTGAAAAGCGGATGAAATATTTCTGCTTTTCAGAATCGCTTAGCAGAGCTTTCTGCATTGATTGTTCCCAGCGTATCACCCAGGGATCCAGCGTGTACTTCACAAACTCCAATGACTGTTGTTCAATATTGGAAAAGCTAGACTTCTCCAAATCCCCAATCATATGAGGTGGAATTCTAAAAATCCGGGCAATTTCATTGATCTGAAACTTCCGGGTTTCTAAGAACTGGGCCTGCTCTGGTGGTATGCCGATGGCAGTAAAGCGCATCCCTTCTTCAATTACGGCAATACGATGGGCGTTGCTGCTTCCTTGATAAACCGCATTCCAGCTTTCCCGGACACGTTTGGGGTCTTTTACGACTCCCGGGTGTTCAAGGACCCCTCCGGGATTGGCTCCGTTAGCAAAGAAGGCTGATCCATACTCTTCAGTAGCGATGGCCATACCGATGGCATTTTTAGCCATGGCAATCGGTGAATAGCCGATTAATCCATCAAAACCAAGGCCTGGAATATGCAGAACCATTTCTCTACGCATCACCACTTCGCCCTTATCACTCTGATATTTGTAGAAAAGCTCTCCATTTGATGCTCGATCGACCGTCATTTTGTCTGGCATTAAGGGATAAAGCGCCAACACCTGTCCCCTTCCATCGCGGATAATCTGGGCATAAGCGTTGCCCCATAATAAAAGATGACTCATCAGTGTTTCTCGGAACACAAATGAAGTCATCTCATTGTTTGGTTCTTGATATAATAGTCGGTATAAGGGATGTTTTATGGCTTTTTGCTTGCCATCATCCGTGTATTCAAAGGTATGAAGCGGCAAACTGGCGATTGTTTCAGCTAGGATTCGCACACATGAATACACCGCTGTCGTCTGCATTGCTGTTCGTTCATTGACAGTTTTTCCAGCGGTTGTTCCACCGAAGAAAAAACTAAAGGGGTTGTTATCAAGATAATTCTTTGGCTTATCGCGTGAATGGAATAGATTTTTTAATCGACTCATGGGTTCCTCCTTAGAAATGAGCGTAAAAAAGTACAGAATGGTTGAAATTAATCATTTCTTTCTGCACAATTTTAGTCACAAAATGTGCAGAAAGAATTTTTTTAGGCAGAATGAAAACAGTCATTTATGCTGCATCGCATGTCTGTATTTTCTAACTACAAAATCAAAATCCCTCGTTCATCATAAACACTCCCACCAATATTCCCACCGCAACGGATTGCCCGATCCAGGGCCATAATGGTGGCCACGGCCCCATCAATCCGTTCGGTGGATTTTTCTTTGTCTGGTTTAATGTTTCCCGCTGGATCCGTCCGGACAAAGATGTTGTCCATCATCCATCTAAGCACCGGGTGCCCACCATGAGCGATTTTTTCCTCCAGCGTCAGCTTCATCAGCTCTTTGGTTGGTGGCGACATATCTTTGAAACCTTGACCAAAGGGAACGACGGTAAAGCCTAAACCTTCCAGGTTTTGCACCATCTGAACCGCGCCCCAGCGGTCAAAAGCGATTTCTCGGATGTTATACTTGGTGCCCAGTTCATCGATGAAGTTTTCGATAAAGCCATAATGAACCACATTTCCTTCGGTGGTCTGCATATGGTTTTGTTTTTCCCAAACGTCATAGGGGACATGATCTCGCCGGACTCGCTGTTCGATGTTTTCTTCGGGGATCCAGAAAAAAGGCATGATGACATATTTCTCATCATCATATTTTGGCGGAAAGACCAACACGAAGGCCGTGATGTCAATGGAGCTGGAGAGATCCAGGCCGCCATAGCATTCTCGACCAAGCAAATCGTCCGGATCGATCATCTGATCGCACTGATCCCACTTTTCCATTGGCATCCACCGAACGGATTGTTTAACCCATTGGTTGAGCCGCAGCTGCCGAAAGAGATTCTCTTCAGCCGGGTTTTCTTTGGCATTCTCACAGGCAACCTGGATCTTTTCGATATCAACGGTGATGCCCATGGAAGGATTGGCTTTTTGCCACACCTTCGGGTCCGTCCAATCCTCGTTTTCTCCGGCACCATAGATGACCGGATAAAAGGTGGGATCAATCTTTCTCCCAGCCAGAATATCCTCAGCTTTCTGATGGACTTCCCAGCAAATCGAATGACGATCGGTCCCAGCGGTGGTAATCAGAAAATAAAGCGGCTGTTTTCTGGCGTCCCCGGAGCCATGGAGCATAACGTCATAGAGGTTTCGATTGGGTTGAGCATGCAATTCGTCAAAGACCACACCATGAACGTTAAGACCATGCTTGGTGTATGCTTCCGCCGACAAAACCTGATAGAAGCTTCCCAGTGGTTTATAGACCAGTCGCTTCTGGGATAAGATCGGTTTGATTCTGGATTTAAGGGCCGGGCATTGATCGACCATATCCACGGCCACATCAAAGACGATGGAGGCTTGCTGACGATCCGAAGCGCAACCGTAGATTTCTCCGCCGTGCTCGTAATCACCACAAGTTAAGAGTAGTGCTACTGCAGCAGCGAGTTCAGACTTGCCTTGTTTTTTGGCGATCTCGATATAGGCGGTATTAAATTGCCGAGCCTGATTGGGTTTTAGAATCCCAAAGACATCCCGGATAATCTGCTCCTGCCAATCAATCAGTTCAAAGGGCTGGCCATGCCATTGGCCTTTGGTGTGCTTAAGGCAATTGATAAATGAAACTGCCAGATCGGCACGGTTTTGATCGAAGATAGAAGTGTTCTGTATAAAAGGTGTTGGTTGGTAGTTTTCCAGATAGCGCATGGCCGACCACTCCTTTCTTTGAAGTAGTAACGATTTTAACTGTTAAAATAGGCCAGGATTCCTTCCAGAATACCCTGAGCCTCCAGCTCAGCACCGCCATTACTAAAGAAATAACAGTTGCTCGGGGAGGTGGTAAACAGACCTTCTGTAATAATCGCTGGCATATTGGAATAAGTGACATCGGAATCATCGCGCTGGATAATCCCCCGGTTGGCTAATCCCATACGATTGCACATCCCATTAAGTGCCAATTGGGCTAGTCTTAAGCCACTGGTACTCCCGGGATAACAAATGACCAGGGTACCACTGGATTCCGGACTGGCTGATCCATTGTGATGGATGCTGACAAAAATATCGGCATTGTTAGCATTGGCAATGGCCGGACGGTCACTTAAAGCCATCCAGCGATCATCGGTTCGGGTATAAACAACGCTGAAACCGCGTTCCTTAAGTAGTTGGCCCAGTCGTAGACTCACCACCAGATTCATATCCTTTTCCTGCAGGTTGCCACAGGCCCCCGGATCGGAGCCGCCATGCCCGGGGTTGATGCACACCAGCTGGCCATTGTCCGTGCCATTAGGGGGAGTGGTCGGTGTTGGTTTAGATATGGGTGTGGTCGTTTCGGTCTGGTTTGCCGCCGATGGTATTTCAATACCCAGTGACTTCAGTGTTTCATTCCCAACAATCCCATCAACAGCTAACCCATTTCTTTTTTGAAAATCTGTGATGGCTGCCAGGGTCTCCGATCCGACAGCGCCATCGATTGCGAGGGGGTAGCCATTTTTTGTCAGGGCTTCCTGAATCAATCTGATTTCTCCCATTAGGGCGGCATCGGACTGATCCCCATAAATGCCATCCGGCTCCAAACCGTGATAGGCTTGCAAGGCCAGTACGGCTTCCTGGGTTTGACTCCCAAAGTCGCCATCGATCGTTCCGGCGGCATAAGCACAGAAATTTAAATCTCGTTGCAATTGGGCCACATTGGTGCCCATGGTTCCTATTTCAAGATACATTTTTTCCTTTCCCTGTTGCCTGTAAAAACAGACAACAAAAAAGCACCCCGCAAGAGATGCTTAAAAAATTGATATGTTGTTACACGATACTATCCAATTGCAGCTTCGGTTGAATCACTGACCGCCTGCCGTAGGATGCCAACATCAAACCCGGCGGCTTTGTAGCCTTCCAGAATGACGCTGTAGTAGTAACAGCTTGGTAGTCCCAAGGGCCGGTTCTCGTTCATCATGTAAACCATGGCTTTTGTCAGCCGTTTGCCGATGCGAACAGTGATGGTTTCTTTTCGATATAGAATCGGCCAGCCTTCGTAATGGTCCAGGGCGGCTTCATCTTCCGGGGTGATTTCCCAGACCAGCACTGGCACCCGGCTGCCTTGTTGGGGTTTGATGGTGGCCACCGCGCCATCGTGGGGGCCTTTAAAGAGCAGTTGATAGCCGTCAAGGGTGAGCGTGTCAACCACCCGGGCAGTGGGGCAGCGTTTGGCCATTTGGGCCAGATTTAAGTTTGAGCCATAGGCCAGATACAGTTTAGTCTTCATGTCTTTTTCCTCCTTTTGAACCGGGG
>NZ_CAKMJU010000047.1:0-29048 GCF_927416815.1 uncultured Acetobacterium sp.
GCTGAATATTTCCTGAAAATTGGCAGTATCGCTTTTGGAACCATCACTGACAAATATTTCGTCAGTGGCCAGCTCAACCCCCCGGCTTTTAAAATCAAACGCCACAATTTTTTCCAGCAGGAAATCATAGCCTTGTTCCGGGCCATAGCCCTTAAAGGTTTTTTCGTCAGCCATTTCGTCAACAGCGGCGTGCAGACCGGTGATCACTGCTTGGGGCAGCGGTTTGGTCACATCACCAATCCCCAAGCGGATGATGTTGGCCTCCGGATTAGCGGTTTTATAAGCGTCCACCCGTCTCGCTATCTCTGAAAAAAGGTAAGAACCGGGTAATTTAAGATAATTCTCATTAATAAATGCCATTTTATTTTTTTTCCTTTCGTTTTATCGTTTTATATTGTATCAGTTAATGACTACGCGATATTATTTAGTCCACTTGGAAAAATCCAGGGTGGCAAAGTAGTCGTCTGGGGTTTCGGCGCGACGGATCAGTTCGGTAGAGCCGTCTTCTTTTAGCAGTACTTCCGCGGAACGCAGCTTGCCGTTGTAGTTATAGCCCATCGCAAAACCGTGGGCGCCGGTGTCATGTAGGACAACCAGATCACCGATATCAATTTTAGGCAGTTGTCTGTCGACAGCAAACTTATCATTGTTTTCGCATAAGCCGCCAGTGACGTCGTAGCGGTGATTGAGCGGGGCATCTTCCTTACCCATCACGGTGATATGGTGATAGGCGCCATACATGGCGGGGCGCATCAGGTTGGCGGCGCAGGCATCAAGGCCGATGTAGTCTTTATGGGTATGCTTTTCATGAAGAGCAGTGGTGACCAGATGGCCAAACGGTCCTAATACAAAGCGGCCTAGTTCGGTATAGATGTCAATATCACCCATTCCGGCCGGCACCAGAATTTCTTCGAAGGCTTTTTGAACGCCTCGGCCGACTTCAAAAATATCGGTGGGCTGCTGATCGGGCAGGTAGGGAATGCCGACGCCGCCTGACAAATTAATAAAGGCAATATGAGCACCGGTCTCCTGATTGAGCTCGACAGCGGTCTGGAAAAGAATCCGCGCCAGCGCCGGGTAATACTCATTGGCAATGGTATTGCTGGCTAAAAAAGCGTGGATCCCAAAGTGTTTAACCCCTTTGCTTTTTAGGATCTTAAATCCTTGGGTCATTTGTTCCCGGGTAAAGCCATATTTAGCTGCCTGAGGGGTATCCATAATGGCGTTATCGATAACAAAGTCGCCGCCGGGATTAAAGCGGCAACTGATCGTTTCCGGCAGTCCCGCGACCTCTTCCAAAAAGTCGATGTGGGTGATATCGTCCAGGGTAATCAGGGCATCCAGTTTGCGGGCCAAAACAAAATCTTCTGTTGGCGTCACATTGGAGGTAAACATAATATCCGCTCCGGAGAAACCAACCGTATCGGACATCATCAGTTCAGTATAAGAGGAGCAGTCCACCCCACAGCCTTCTTCTTTTAAAATCTGCAGAATGGTTGGGTTGGGCGTCGCCTTGACAGCAAAGTATTCTTTATAGCCCTGATTCCAGGAAAAAGCTTCCTGCAGGTTTCGGACATTTTCGCGGATTCCCTTTTCGTCATAGAGATGGAAGGGGGTTGGGAATTGTTTGACTATTTCTTCTAACTTTTCTTTGTTTACAAAAGTTTTTTTCATATTAATTTCCTTTCGTCATTTCAATGAGCTTTATTTCATTTTTCATTGCGTCTTTAAATAAATCCACCAGATTGCGCTTGCGGGAATAGAGACAGGTGGAATGTTCGCCGTTACTGACATCGCCAGTGAGAACATTAGTTGAATCGGCAATCAGCCGAATCTGCTGGAGCGGCTGAGCAGCGATATGGACAATCGCCCCGGCCAGCGGCAAGGATCCATTGGTGATGATCACCATCTTGATGTCCCGATTAATTGCTGCTTCAATATCCGGCAACACGGTTTTTAGAATCTGATCAGGCACTGAAATATAGATCCGTTCCTGGGCTTCCAGAATCATGTTGCGTAGTTTATTGAGGATGTTAATCTCCCCTTTAATGGTAATATAACCTGCGACTGCATCCCGTTTTGTGGGAATGGTGGCGATCAGATCTTGTTTGGATTCTTGCAGTTTACGGATCTTATTTTCACAGAATTCGGAAATAGCCACTGGGGTGTAGCGAATGGTTGCTTCCTCCATGACATAAGCCCCGCCTTTTTCGACGAGCGATGCCAGCGATGTGTAAGCATTAGACCGCGAAATACCGGTTGTCTTTGCCACCTCGTAGCCATTTAAGTCGCCTTCGGCAAGCAGGGTTAAATAAATTGAGGCCTCGTGCCTTGTCAGTCCAAATTGTGTCAGTCGTTCAACGATATCCATAACTCCATCAGTCCTTCATTTAATAATCCATAAATGGTTGCAGCACTATATCATAATAATCTACCTGGTCGGCGCTCATATTTGATAGCGCGGCGACTTTCGATCAACCACTGCAAATATTAGTGTTCCTACTTAGTAAGTCTACACTAGTTTTATGCTCCTGTCAAGAATGATTATAAAAAAACAGCATCAAAAATCGATGCTGTTTTTTAACTACTGACAATATTATTTATGGTCCAACGTATTGATCCTTGACAAAGGTTCCCACATAGCTAGTGCCGTCCGCCATCGTCAGGGTACCTTTGCCATGCATCATGCCCTCTTTAAACTCGCCGACATAGGTATTGCCATTGTCGCTCTTGGTCCCGTAACCATCGAGCTTGCCGTATTTCCATTCACCTTCAAATCTTGTTCCCTCATAACCAGTGGCAATCCCCTGACCATGAAGCTTGCCATCCTTCCATTCGCCCTCGTAGATTACATCCTGGGAGTAAACAAACTTACCATAACCGTTGGGCTTGTCATCTTTCCATTCGCCGGTATACACCCCGCCACCGTAGGTATGCGTGCGGATACAGCCGCTGGCTACCAATAATAACAGACCTGTCATCATTAATATGGCAAATAATTTTGATCTCATCCTTTTGTTCATCCGATCCCCCTGTATATTTCTGCATCCTTTTCATATGCCTCAGCTTGTAAAGCCTGGTGATTTTATTATACCGCATTAGTCGGGCATAATAAATACTTAAACAGCGAAGATTAAATTTTTTTAATAACTATTCTAAACCGGACGTATGAGAGCGATTCTTCTGGTAGTCAGCTTGCAATCATAAACAGGGTTCGGGTTAGCACCATGTAAAGTCCGGTTCCAGCGATGATGCTGAGAAAGACGTTTTTTTTGATGCGATGAACGAGGATCACCGTAGCAACGCTTAACAGCTCCGGTAAACCGAAGGGATAGGCGACCAGGCAAATGTTTCGCAGACAAAAAACGACTAGAATAATCATAATCGCGGCCGGCAAAACAGTTCCCAGATAGCGGACTGTATCTGGCAGCTCTTTTTTACCACCAAAGAACAAAAATGGCAGAGAACGTGTAAAAATAGTAACCAGTGCTACAACGGTCAGCGCTTCAACGGTGTCAATCCAATTAATACTCATGGCTGATTTCCTCAACTTGCCTTGTTAAAGTGGTTTCCAATTCAATCATGTCAGGCTTTTTTTGATTGTTTGATCGGGATTTCATCATCATCAACACCAGGACGCTAACTGTTAACGCTGGCAAAATAAACTGACTGGCTCCCAGGATGAAATAAAAGACCAATGCGCAAGTTAGTCCAGTGATTGCTGGCAAATGAAAATCCATCGCCTCCCATTGATTCATACAGACGGTAATAAAAAAAGCCGTAGCTGAAAATTCGATGCCAGCCAGATCATAGGGTAGCAACTGACCAAACAGGGCTCCGGCGACACAGCTAAGAATCCAGACCAGATGAAGCATCAGGGTGATAAAAAAATCGGTCTTCCGGATATCGACATCATCCGGATAATCGATGCTGCAAAGAATCGAATAAACCTCGTCGGTAAGGGTTAAAACCATATAGGGGTAGCGTCGACCCATCTTGCGGAATTGATCAATGAAGGCAATACCATAAAAAATATGTCGGGCATTGACAAAAAAGGTCATCAGCGCAATCGTCCCTAGCGAGGCTCCCGCGGTAAGCAGCGAAACCAAAACAATCTGCATCGAGCCAGCATATATGAAAACGCCGGACAAAAATGACCAACCAGCACTGTAGCCGGCCTCATCCATTAAAACTCCAAAAGCAATGCCAATAAACAGATAGGGGAAAAAAACTGGTATCGCCTGTTTAAAGGCAAAAATAAAACTTTTCATGATAACTTACTCCCTTCACCCGCAGTTTGATTTGAGCCTTATTTTAACACGCAAAAATACGCCACACAATAAATTAAATGTATGGCGTACAAATTTAAAACTTACAACTGATCGAGGAGGTTTTTTAAAATTAACAGTGCTTGTTCAAGTTCGGTCAAGGTTTCCGGAGCACAGACAGACATCCGAACAGCCCGGCTGGGTAAGTTATTTCCGACCGTAAATCGCTCAGCCCCGTAAACCCGAACCCCCTTTTCCATTGCCAGCGTTTCAAAGGCTGATCCGCTAATGGTTCCCGGCAACTCCAGCCAACGAAATATTCCCGTTTCATCGCCATGACATGTGTAGTCCCGTAAGTAGCGATTGACTAGTTTATTGCGCTGTCTGGCATTGTGCTGGTGACTTTTTATAAATTGATCCAACTGTCCAGAAACGATGACCCGGGCCGCCAGCACTGCCATTAACGGCGACACCGATATGTTTAGATTATACAGGGCTTTCGAAACCGGCTTTCGATAAGCCTGAGGCACTGACAGATAGGCCATGCGTAAGCCAGGAGCCAAAGTTTTTGACATACTGGCAATATAGATGGTATGGTCTGGAGCAAAAGAGGCCACCGCTGGCTGGGCATTTTGACTAAGCAAATGGTAGGCACCGTCTTCGATGATAAAGATATCCTGGTCGCTGGCAATTTCGGCCAAAGCCCTGCGCCGCTCAGTAGAGATGGTATGGGTGGTGGGGTTGTGATTAGATAAATACCCTTGATATTTTCATTACGACAAGCATCAAGCAGTGCTTCATCATCCATTTCTCCGTCACGATGACGGATCGGGGTTAGCTGGATTCCTAACATCGAAGCGGTCGTTTTAAGCCCGGAATAGGTGTGGGGATCGGCTCCAATTTTATCGCCGTGACGGCACAGCCCGGCAAGAATGGCCGTGATCGCATTTTGGCCGCCGTTAGAAAACAGAATACTCGCCGATCCCGGACTGAAGCCACCTTTTTCCATTAGCTTAACCGCAGTATCCTTTAACCAGATATCGGCGTTGGGTCGGCTGTAATTAAACAGTTTATCGGCATCCGCTTCGTTTAGCATTTCTTTTAAACAACCGATTAACGGTTCAAAAGTGGCGGTATCCGGAAAAACTGCTCCCAATTCAATCAAGTTTCGTGGTTTATCATCCGGCAATAGGTAAGCATTTGCCAGCGCATCAAAGGATACAAAGGTGCCACTACCGACCGTGGCACTGAGAAGGCCTTTTAACTCACAAACTTTACAGGCTTTGGACACGGTGCTGACGTTAATATCGAGAAAATCTGCCAGTTCCCGCTGAGGCGGCAGTTTAGTTCCGGGCAGCAGATGTCCCGCTTTAATGTCCTGCTCCAACTGGTGAGCCAGCGACAGATAAAGCGGTTTAACCTTATCATTTAGCGTCGGTCTCCAGGACATCGGGTAATCTTCAAATGAATTGACCGGCATGCTCTTCGCCTCCTTTTGACTAATATTTATCCCATTCTATCGAAAACACCTGCCGACGTCAAGCCGACAGGTGTTTTATACTTTTAAGATTATTGTTTTATTTCTTGATAGCGATCCTGAGTTTTTCACAGGTTTTTTCCAAATCTCTGGTCAATACCGCGAGATCTTCTCGTTTCTCATCCAGAAAGGATCCCTTTATCCCGATCCCAGGAATAGCCAGTAGCTTGCCTAACGCATCATGGATATCGCCCAGATTGTCTTTTAATTTATTGATCTGATTTTTGCTATCAATCCGATTTTTTAGGCCATCCACAATTACAGTTTCATCATCGAGATTGTATTCGGAAACATCCTCTACTACTGTGCAATCAAATCCCAATATGTTTTTTGCAGTATCGGCAAAACTTTTCTTAGCTTCTTCTTCACCGTGAACCAGAAAGATTTTTTTAGGCTTCTTTTTAAAGCCGGACAACCACTTCAGCAAATCATTTTTGTCAGCATGCGCCGAGAACCCCTCTAAAAAATAGACTTCCGCATTAACACAAATCCGTTCCCCTAGAATCCGGACATATTTTGCCCCACTGGTAATCGCCCGGCCAGTGGTACCCTCGGCCTGATAGCCAGCAAAGACAATACTGGATTGCGGTTTCCAGAGGTAGTGTTTCATGTGATGTTGAACCCGGCCAGCATCAGCCATGCCGCTGGAAGAAATAATGATCTTGGGTGAGTTATCATCATTTAAAGCCTTAGACTCATCAATGCTTTTAGTAAAACTTAGATTTCTGAAATAAAAAAGTTCATCCCCTTTTTTGATCCGTTCCTTGATATAGTCATTGAAGTAATGAGCATTTTTGCGGAAAATTTCGGTGGCATCAGTAGCCAGCGGACTATCAACATAAACCTTGACCTTATCAAGCTGATTCTGATACAGCTCATGGTTATCATAAAACACTTCCAGCTCATGAATCAGATCCTGGGTTCGACCCAGGGCAAAAGCCGGTACCACCACGGTTCCCCCGCGCGCAACGGTTTTAAAAATGATCTCCATGAAACGCTTGCCACTTTCCCACCGGTTTTCATGGGCGCGATCCCCATAGGTCGTTTCCATAATCAGATAATCTGCCTCGTCGATCTGAGTCGGATCATTTAACATCCGTTGATCACTCGCCCCAATATCACCTGAGTAAACAAGTTTAGTGGTTTTTCCGCCTTCCTCAATCCACATCTCAATAATTGCTGCCCCGACAATATGGCCTGCTTCATTGAGTCGGATCCTGATCTGAGGATTAACCTGAAAGTACTGTCCGTAAGCCACTGGGAAAAAATACTGAGCGCAGCGGACAGCATCTTCCTGGCTATAGAGAGGTAAAATCTGCGGCTGTCCGGAACGATCTGCCCGCTTGTTGATCCATTTAGCATCCGTCACGTGAATCGTGCCGCTATCCTGAAGCAAAATATTAGCAATCTCAGCCGTTGCTCCGGTGCTGTAAATCTGTCCACTAAATCCCTGTTTAACCAATAAGGGGATCCGACCACAATGATCGATATGGGCATGACTTAGAATAATAAAATCGATTTCTTTCGGGTTGAAGTCAAACGCCTGAACATTTAACTCTTGCAGGGCTTGACTGCCCTGAAACAAACCGCAGTCCAGGAGGAATTTACAGTGGTCGGTAGTCACCAGATGGCAGGAACCGGTAACGGATAGTGCCGCTCCTAAAAATTTAATTTTCATTTTCTTTCTCCTGTTCTTTTTTTCCAATTAAAACAATCGCAAATTTTTTAAGCTCAACAGCCTTGCCTATGACAGCCATTAATCTTTGTCATTCTTTTTTATCTTTGAATCCTTTACTTTATAGATATCCAAATTACTAGAATTTACGCAGATTATGACGATAAAAATACAGCTGGATCAAAATTAGTCCCAAACACCGTCCATACCCTAGCCTAATTTTTTGTACAAAAATGACCACCTCATCACAAGGTGGTCATTTAATTATTTATTGATTTGACTTGACTTAACGCAGCTGAAACTGATCGATCATCTGTTTTAACAAAATCGATTGACCCGAAAGTTCTTCACTAGCAGCGGCACTCTGTTCGGCAGTTGCCGAGTTTTGCTGGACAACCTGGGCAACCTGTTCGACCCCCATATTAATCTGGGCAATCCCAGTGGCCTGTTCATTTGAGGCGGTAGCGATGTTGCCGATCAAATCATTGACCTTGGCAATCCCCCCGACGATTTCATCCAGGGCACTGGCTGTTTCATCAGCAATTTTTGTACCTTCGGCAACCTTGCTGATTGAACCTTCAATTAAGCCAGTCGTTTCTTTGGCAGCGTCGGCACTACGGGCGGCCAGGGTACGGACCTCTTCGGCTACGACGGCAAAACCTTTGCCGTGTTGTCCAGCTCGGGCGGCTTCGACCGCGGCGTTAAGAGCCAGAATATTGGTTTGGAAAGCAATATCGTCAATCACCTTGATGATCTTGGAAATGTCTTCCGATGATTTATTAATTTCAACCATCGACTGCTGCATTTCGGTCATCTGATGGTTGCCTTTGTCGGCATTGCCCATCACATCAGTAGCCAGTTGTCTAGCCTTGTTGGCATTGACAGCATTGTTTTTGGTCTGATCGGCTATTTCGGTAATCGAGGCGGTCAGTTCCTGAATCGAGCTGGCCTGTTCAGTGGATCCCTGAGCCAGCGCCTGGCTGCTGTCGGATACCTGGTTAGCCCCGGCATTGACCTGTTCAGCTGCTTGATTAATATCGCCCAGCAAGGCGTTCAAGGTTGCAATGATGGTATTGAGCGCATCCGAAATCACGTTGAAATCGCCACCAAAGGAGCTGACTTTGTCTAAATTAAGATTGCCGTTACTGATTTCTCCAGTAACCATTGAAATTTCTGTGACAATTGTTTTAAAGTGGTTACCCATTTCATTGACAGCCTGTTTTAAGACATCAAAGCTGCCCTGATAATAGCCATCAACCGTTGCATTTAAGTTACCATTGGCGATCGCATCCATCACCTTGGCAACCTCTTCCATCGGTTTAGCCATAACCCCAAGAATGCCATTCATGCCACTGATCAGCTCCTGCCAGGAGCCGCTGAATTTGCTTTCGTCAGCACGAACTTCGAGGTCTCCCTGCATGGCCGCTGTGGTCAGGATGATGGCATCACTAATCAGGTTATCAATGGCATCTTTGACTTCGCGGAGATTTAATTCAATCGCTTTAAACTGTTGATAAACCTCACCGGTATGCTCGCCCGGTGCTTGGATATCGATATCAAAATCGAGATTACCGGCAGATAGGCGTCTTAAATTTTCAGCCAGTCGGTTGATCTCAATTTCTGAATACTTACTAACACTCATCGTAGCAGTGGTATTAAATGAGGTTTCGACATAGCCGATGGTCTGGCCTTGTTTATCAATAATCGGTGTCGTATCCATGCGATAATGACCGCCGCGATACTCAAAGGGGAATTCAATGCGGCCCGATTTTTTATACGCCTTAACACCGCAATCTTCATTCTTACACATGTCCAGATTTGACTTGCAGCAATCATCACCATAAATTGATTCCCGACTGCCTTCTCTGCCGACAGCCTCTCTCAGGTCTTGAAGGGTTTTATTAATAAATGTCCACTTCAAATTGGTGTCAACCACCGTAATCCGGTAGGGCATTGCATCAAGAATCGCCTGAAAAAAGTCACGCTTGTCTATCACCGTCTGAATCGCCTGGTTGACCTGTTCGATACCCTTTTGATAGTCACCCGTCATTTTGGCTTCAAGGATTTTGTCGAGCGCTACATCTTTTCCGATAAGTTCCGGGAGCTGCATCAGATAATCCGTAACCATCTTCATCGACGACTGAATTTCTAGTAAGCTATTTCCCAACGCATCCTTATTCGAGCTTGGCGCTATTTCCGTCGAAAGGTCACCCTGAGCCAACTGAACTGCTGCTTTTGTCTGAAGTCGCATATTCTCGGCAATACCAAAAAGGGCTGCGGAAATTTCACCCAACTGATCCTGGAAATTTTCTGATTCGAAATCGATTTCAAGATCGCCATCTACCAGACGCTTAGCAACCACAGCCAAGCTGTTTATTCGACTAGAAACTTTTTTCATTGCCAAAACAATCACGCCTGCAATAAAAAACAAGCCGATTATATTGATCAATACCAAACTGTTCTGGATTTGCGAAAACTGGTCAATATTCTGATTGACCACCATCATTACAATCCCAGCTATCACACTAAAAATCAATGCTACTGGTAACACCACCGTTATCAGAATTCCTGATAACAAACTCTTCCCATGCTTCATTCTTTCCTCCATTTACCTCTTCGTAAATAATTACAATTATACTCCCCTACTTGTATGTCACAAGGTTACACCCGCTACGCCGTCGTATCAGGCTAATCCTTTTCACCCGATGTAATTAATCCTTTCCGCTATAATACTCAACATTATAACGGATTTTTTTAGTAATTTCAATGTATTTTATTATTTTCACACACTTTCATCCAACTACGCTAATTCTCATATCAGGCATTCTTGTAAAAAAAAACTGGCTGAAACGCACCAGCCAGCTTCAATTTATTCAATTTCTTTACTCACACCCTCTTCTAATGAGAACTGCTATAGACCAATTCATTTTTTTCAAAGTCAAAGCTGTTGTTAATATGTCCTAGAATAATCAGCACCTTGCTGAGGTTTTCATAATAGACCGCATCATATTTGGCGCTGCCGATGTCAAAACCCTTCAAGGTGGGCAACAGTTCCTCAGCCTGAGCGGGATTGCTGTCGACAGTAGTACACAATTTATAAAGCTTTTTGAACTGGTATTCCTCAACCACATAAAAGCGCCCATCATCAACTCCATTTTGGATATTCTCTAAAAACCATCGATGAATCTGGTTCGCTTTTTTAAACCTTCCCATCACCTCAGAAGCCACTGCCCAGGGCTTTAGCCGCAATTGTTTGAGATCCACGCCCTTATCACATTTATACAATACACTTTCTAATGCCATTTAGTTCCTCCACTTATCATTAAGCCTGCCCTTATTACTCATACTCTTGATATCTTTCTGATAAAACCTTTAATGTAATCATGTTTCAACTTAACTCTTTGCTACTATTTTAACCACCCTGTTTGATTAAGTCAATTATTAAAACGCATCCGCTCATTCAAAATTTGCTTAAAAATCTTTCACTTCGATTTAATCTCGCAAAAATTGCAGCCGGAAAAATTTTCATTTTTCTTGATGCGTGGTATAATATAAGAAACTGTACGAAGGAGAGTAAAAATGAGAAATCGAGTAGGCAACTTGTTATGGGGGCTTTTATTAGTGGTGATTGGCCTTGGTTTTGCCGGAAATGTATTTGGACTATGGAATTTTGAATTGTTTTTTAACGGCTGGTGGACTCTGTTTATTATCATTCCCTGCGCCATCAGTATGGTTCAAAATGGTGTCCAGCTTTGGAATACCATTGGTTTGGGTATTGGTGTCTTATTATTCGTTTCGGCTCAAGGCTTTTTTAACGGCGAATTATTAGGGGATCTGATCTTTCCGATCATTATCGTTGCTATTGGTCTAAGTATTATTTTTAAGGATCGACTCAGTAAAAATGCTAAACAGATTGAGGGTATGACCAAAGATAATCTGCCGGACTATTCGGCAGTGTTTGGCGGCCAGGAAATCAACTTTCCCAGCGAAGCATTCTATGGGGCTACGGTGTCTGCGATTTTTGGTAGCGTCTCACTTGATTTACGTCAGGCCATTATCAACGAGGATATTTATATCTCAGCCACCGCCGTTTTTGGCGGGATTGATATGCTAGTACCCAGCAATGTCCGGGTCGAAATGTCGACAACCCCAATATTTGGCGGAGCGTCAAATAAGGCTAACCGACCGCTGGGTGAAAACCCACCGACGATCTACCTCAATAGCACAAATATCTTTGGGGGGACAGAAGTCAAATGAATACCAATCACAGTTGGATCAAATACTTGGCCATTGCTTTTGGTCTGGTATTGGCACTGGGCATCATCGCCAGCATTGTCAATGGCGGGGTCGCCATCATGAGAGGATTTGGCCTGATTGAAAAAAGAACTCAAGTAATTGAACAATCTGGTGATAGCTTTTCGCAGGATTTCGCCGGTGATCTGGAATCAGTTTATATTGATTTCAATGCCGGTAGCATCACCCTTCAAACTGGAGACCGCTTCATCGTTGAAGGAAGCAATATCCCTTCAGGACTGCGAGCTACCCTTGAAAATGGCAAGCTTGTCATTAAGGATCAGAAAAGTGCCACTATCTTTTCCAACCTGATTGGCCAGAATCGTATGCCTGAGCTTGTCGTTACGATTCCTAAGGACACCCAACTTAAAAAACTGGAACTTGAAATTGGTGCCGGGCGCGGTCAATTGTCTCAGCTTAGCACCGATGAATTGACCATCAAACAGGGCGCCGGTGAAATCGTCGCCGATCAGCTTGAGGCGCGTTCCGGCAAACTCAGCGGCGGCGCCGGCGCTGTTCATTTCACGGATGTAAAACTCAATGATTTTAAAATTAACGGCGGTGTCGGACTGATTAGTATCGCGGGTATCGTCACGGGAGAACTGGAAATTGACTGTGGTGTTGGCCAAACCGATTTAGACATCAATGGCAATCTTGATGATTATTTCATTACCGCTGACCAGGGTCTTGGACCAATTACCATCAATGGTCAGAGTATTTCTGAAACTGGCACTGGCTCTAGCTCAGCCCCTCATCGGATTGATATCGATGGCGGTGTCGGACCAGTAAAAATAAGATTTAAATAGCCAATAAAAAAACACGTTTAACGTGTTTTTTTATTGGCTAAAAAGATTCCTGTTTATCTGACAAAATGCATATATACTTTTTTATAGGGATTTGGTTCCGCAACCACACCCTTACCGTTTTCAATCAGACGCATCAACCAAATCATATTGGCAGCTGTAACTTCAATCGTCTGAGCTCCTTCGGTATCCTGGGAGGCTTCCCCAGCAGTGCGGCCGTGAATAACATTCCAGTAGTTTCCTGTTGCCATCACCATTTCTGAATAAGTAATATAGTGATTCAATTGATCAATACTTGTCACCCCACCAGAACGTCTGACCGCAACCAAAGCCGCCGCCACCTTATGGCGAAATAATCCGCCATTGGCTCCGGCGACATAGAAGGCCCGATCCAGAAATGACTTCATGTTTCCGCTGATCCCGGAAAAATGAACGGGACTAGCAAAAATAACGCCATCGGCTTCTTTAATTTTTTGAATCCCTTCATTGACAACGTCTTTGGTAAAGATACACTGTTCATTTTTATTTTTGCCACAGGCATTACAACCAGTACAGCCCTGTACTGCTTTCATCCCTACATTGAAAATTTCGAATTCGATACTCTCCTGAGCAAAAATATCTCCAGCAATACTCAGCGCCGTAAATGTATTGCCTTCACCATGAGGACTACCGTTAATGCCTAATACTTTCATTTCTAACCTCCCGAAGCGCGATGCGCCATCTGTTCTATTTTATTGCCTTTAGTATACCACATTTTTAAAAAAGTAAAACCGATATTCACTTGATTTAGCAAAATTCAGGTTTCAAATAATTTGCCTGTTTTGACCTTTAACCCTTAATAATTATATGATATAATTAAAATATTATCCTTTAAGGAGGGCATTGTGACTGGATACATTTTAAGGTTTTTAAAGCTCAATTTTGGGCTCTTTCTTTATGGATTGGGAATCATTGTAACGATGCGGGCAAATATCGGTTATGCTCCCTGGGAGGTACTGCACAGTGGCGTCAGCCAAACCCTCGGCGTCAGTATTGGGCTGGTAAACACAGCGGTCGGTGCCATCATTGTTGTGATCGTTTTTTTATTAGGTGAAAAAATTGGTCTCGGTACGATCTTTAACATGTTTATGATTGGGCTGTTTTTAGATCTGATCTTATTCTTAGACTTTATCCCACTTTTTAATAATTTCTTTATTGGAACCCTGGTGCACATTTTGGGTCTTTTTATCATTTCGCTGGGCACTTATTTTTACATTTATTCGGCCTTTGGTGCCGGGCCACGAGACAGCCTGATGGTTGCAGTAACCCGAAAAACGGGTTTGCCAGTTGGCTTATGCCGCGGTATTGTCGAATTCAGTGTTGTCCTGATTGGCTGGCTGCTGGGGGGACTGGTTGGTTTAGGCACGGTTATTTCGGCCTTATCAATCGGTGTATGTGTCCAAATCACCTTTAAGCTTCTGAAATTTGACCCCACCCAGGTAAAACATGAGACCTTTGGCGTGATGTTTGAGAACCTTCGTAATTTAAAAAAAGACAATTAACCCGGCCTAGACCCCGTTAGCGATCTGGCCGGGTTGCTTGGGGCTGGCTTAGCTCAGTTTTTTTCTTCAATCATATCAATAAATACTCTAGCAATTTCCGGATCAAACTGGGTCCCGGAACAGCGACTGATTTCATTTATCGCTTCTTCAACGGTCAGATCATCCGCATGCATCCGCATCCTGGTCATCGCATCATAGGCATCAGCAATGGCAATAATCCGGGCTTCCAAAGAAATTTCCTCGCCTTTTAGTCCTTTGGGATAGCCGCTGCCATCCCAGCGCTCATGGTGTTCTAAAATATGTTCCGCTATTTCGGCAAATTCATTGGCGGAACTCAAAATCCGATAGCCAATTTCAGGGTGACGCCGTATTTCAACCCAATCTTGATCACTCAATTTATCCAACTTTTCGAGCAGTCCCTCGGCAATCCCAATCTTGCCAATGTCATGCATCAAACCAGCAGTTTGCAGGTCATGGGAATTTTTAGTGTCCAGTCCAATCTTACTTGCGACATCGGCTGACAGCTTACTGACCCGCTCGGAATGAAACATTTCCTTTTGATATTTGTCAAATAGGGTTTCAATCACCATCCCAACGGTCTTGTTTCGCATTCCCAGGCTTTCGGTCAGTTTACGGCGGTACATATAGTCTTCGGCTTTTTTAAAGACCAGCTGAATATCCTCATCTGGATCTTTTTTTGTTTCGAATCCAAATGAAATGGAAAGCTCCACCGTTCCAACTTTTTCCTTACTGGCCAGCTGTTCAATCCGAGCGATCACGGCTTCAGCTTGGATTGAATCTGTTTTTGGTAACAAGACTACAAATTCATCGCCACCCAATCTTGCCACGATATCATCTTCACGGCAAGCTTTGCTAATCGTGTCAGCGGCTCTCTTTAATAATTCATCACCCATGACATGTCCAAAACTGTCATTTACCAGTTTTAGTCCATTGACATCCCCCATAATCAATGATAAGGGTAAGTTCCTGGGCGTGTCCATCCGTTGTAGCTCTTCTTCATAAAAACGTCGATTGTAGAGGCCGGTGAGTTGATCGTGATAACTTAAATAAGCAATCTGATCGAGTTTCTGTTTTTTCTCAGTATGATCCCGAAATACCAGAACGGCTCCCAGTACATCACCATTTTCATCAATGATTGGGGCGGCGCTGTCTTCAATGTGAAGCTCACGGCCATCTCTCCTAATTAACAGGGTATGATTGTCAATCTCCCGGATTTCTTTGGTTTTGATCACCTCGGCGATTATATTTCCTGCCTTTTCGCGATTTTTGTCATTAATAATGTTAAATACCCGTTCGATCGGTTTACCAATTGCCTCTTCTCTCGTCCAGCCGGTTAAATCTTCGGCGACCCGATTAATAAATAAAACCTGTCCCTTCTCACTGCAAGAGATGACCCCATCCCCGACTGAAATCAGAGTTGTCTCAAGCAGCTTGCTTTCCTTTGCTAATTCTGCTTCCAGACGTTTGCGGGCGGTAATATCGATACCCACTCCAGTAAAATATGCCTTTCCATCGAGGTTCATGACCACCCCGTTGGAACGAATCAGGATTTTCTCGCCGCTTTTCGTAATCAGGTTAGCCTCCACCTCGGCATAGCCTTTTTCAAAGACTTCAGCCACTGCCGACATGACATTGACCAGGTCATCCCCCTCAAACCACTGATCAAGACGCATATGTGCCAGTTCTTCAGCCGAGTAGCCGGTCATTGTTTCATGTTTTTTGTTCCATTTAATCAGTCTTCCTGCCTCGTCATAAACATAAAGATAACCGGGGATACTTTCAAACAAAGCCTCAATAAAGAGCATCTCGCGTTCTAACTCCGCTTTAGCACTGCTCAGCTGATCATTGAGCGCCTTCAATGCATAGGTACGCTCAGCAACCCGCTTCTCTAAGATCGTGTTTTCTTTTCTTAGGGCATCACTGTCAAGCTGCAAGCCGGTAATATCCGTCACAATCGAGAGCAAATAATCCTGACCATTGACAGAGACCGGGCTTGATCTCACCTCGACCTCTCTGATCTCGTCATTACGGCAACGGTGCTTAAAATAAAACTGCTTACGCTCCTTTTTTTTAGCCTGTTCCGCTTCTTTTCTGAGTTGGTCTTCACTGAGACAATTGAAATGGGTGACTTTATATGTGATCATCTCATCATGAGCTTTGCCATAAAATAAACAGGCTGAATGATTACAATCTTTAATTTCAAGCGTGTCAGAATCAATCAGAAGCATGATTTCCTGATTATTTCGAAACAAGGCCTCATAAAATGATTCTGTATTTTTCTTGTCTTCTGATTTTTGACCATTCATATTTCCACCCATCCACCTTTACTTAGATTCACGTTAAATTCCAAACCATGCTAATTGCGTTAAACGAATAGTCGTCTCTTACTCATTGATACTCTCTATCTACCCCAAAGACGATCTGCCAATCAAGACTGTGATTTTTTAGACAATAAATAATTCGCAAGAAAAATCGCGAGTAGTCACCATACTGATGAACTCTCACGATTGCTTAACAGAATAGCTAGCTCCGTGTAAATACGAAAGACATGCCTTATCGATTTCGACCTGGAATATTGCTTTCACAGGGTACCTTAACCTGACATTTGCCACAGCCGTAGCGGGGTTTGAATTTTTCTGCTGTTTTATCAAGAAAAATGCTGCACAAGCGATGATCCTTTCCCTTTTCAAGCGAAATGGCTTTCACCGGGCATTGTTTGACGCAGGCACCGCACTGGGTGCAATAGGCATTGTATATTTCATAAGGACGTTGATTCGGATCAAGTTTCAATTCTGTTACCAAACTGCCAAATCGTCCGGCAACCCCCTTTTCAGTGATCAGCCCCTTTGACAGGCCAAAGGTTCCCAGTCCACAGAGGTAAGCAATATGGCGTTCTGACCAGTTACTGGAAAAGGCCAGCGGCTCCCCGCAAAGCTCTACGATCGGTTCAGTAATACTAAAAAACTTTTTATCCATGGTTGGTACAATTGTCGCATAACCAGCTTTTTTTAAATTTATTTCCAATTGCAATAACAGCGATCGCAATAACCGATGTCCTTCAACCCGACCCACCAGCCAGCCCCAGGAAGGCCAAATTTTATCTTGCCGATTGCTGGCTTTCACGGCCTCGCTATATGGCAGAAAAAAAGAGATCACGGTTTTTGCGGTGGGCAACCATTCGCGCGGATATCGAAAATGGCAGCCGATCACCTCTGGTTCTTTAAGCACCTTAAACACCGCATCACTTGCTTGGCAAAAGCCAAAAATTGGCGGATCATATATTCTTTCGCCAACTAATTCCCGAGGGGTGTTGCTTTCTTTTTTTATGCGGTTATCTGAAGAATTTGCAATAAATGCTTCAGCCGATTGTATTAATTCTAATTTATCCATTTTCAGCCTCTCAATCCGATTCAACTCATTCATTTAATTATAGACTAATCGCCTGACTTTGTAAATTTTAGTTTTTAACCCTGAAGCTTCAGAATTTCTTCAATCGCCGTTGCTTCAAGTGGCTTGTAGTAGTAATAGCCCTGAATTAAATCACACTGCGATGTTTTTAAAAAGGAAATCTGACTTTCGTCCTCAACCCCTTCAGCAACTACCGACAGACCGAGACTTTTACCGAGCTGAATAATCGCCATCGCGATGGCTTGGTCCTTATGGTTAGAACCGATCCCATCAACAAACTGCTTATCCATTTTTAGTCGATCCAGCGGCAGCATTTTTAAACGACCCAGCGAAGAATATTCGGTCCCAAAATCATCGATGGCAATGGAGACGCCTATTTCTTTAAGACCATTTAGCTTGCTGATAATATCAGACAGCTCTAAAATCGCCGTGCTTTCGGTAATCTCGATTTCAAGATACTCGGGTTTAAGACCGGTTTTTTCAAGAATCCCCTCAATCTGACTGACCAGGTTGGGATTTCTAAACTGACTGGCTGAAATATTAACCGCCATCATGATTGGCTTCATACCCATATCCTGCCAGGCCATATTTTGACGGCAAGCGGTCTCAAGCACCCATTCTCCAATGGGATTAATTAAACTGGTCTTTTCAGCTAGAGGAATCACAACCCCCGGTGAAATTAACCCCAACTCCGGATGCTGCCAACGCAAAAGCGACTCTACACCGGTCACCCTGCCGGTTCTTAGACAAACCTGTGGTTGATAATTAATCTTCAATTCGCCTTTTTCCAAGGCACGGTAGAGGAAATTGGTCAACTGATTCTGAGTATTGACCGCTTCTTTCATATCAGCTGAGCAAAGCAGATATTGATTTCGGCCTTTTTCTTTGGCTTTAAATTTGGCAATATCAGCATTCATAATCAATGCTTCGGGATCTTTTCCATCCATCGGATAAAGGGCAATTCCAGCACTGGCCGTCATAAAAAACTCCTGACCCTTTAAAATAAAGGGTTCATTAAAGAGATTCATCAGTTTTTGGGCAATCTCAGCCATTTCGTCTTTGTTTTTGATATGACTGATCATAATTAAAAATTCATCACCGCTAAAACGCGATACCAGATCGGTTTTATCAACCACACTCTTGATTTTTTCGCCCACCAGAAAGAGCAGCTCATCACCCATTTCGTGGCCAACGGTGTTGTTTACTGTTTTAAAGGAATCCAGATCCAGAAAAATAATCCCTAAATAGGTGTCGGTAAACTCTTGTTTGACCATGCTGAAATACAGGTAATTGGTAAACAGATTGCGATTGGCCAACTTGGTGATCTCATCGTAGTGAGCCAGGTAACTCAGTTCTTTTTCAGAATCAATCCGGGAAAGTGTATCGCCTAAAATATTGGCGATGATTTTAGCAAAATTGAGGTGGTCATCCTGCCAGTCCAGCAGTCTTGTCTCTGTATCGAGTCCCCAAAATCCAATAATTTTCTCTTTACTGGCAATCGGGGCGATAAGCTGGGATTTTGGCAGCCTAATTTCGGCATCGATCAGCTCGACATTGACAAATTCCGGAAGCATGCTGAAATCCGATGCGACAAACAATTCATTTCCCAGAATTTTCTCCATCCGCCAATGGTTAGCATCAATCGGCAGATTTTGGAGCCGATCTTTAGCAGAGTAAATCCCGGGACGACAATAATCCTGGATGCAGGAAAAAGTTTCCTGTTCGCGGTCAAACAAACAGATATAGGCTCGGTCGATCCCAAAGAATTCGCAGCTTGTTCTTAATAATGAATCAATACTCTCTGTGAAATTCTGCTGATTGATACCCACGCAATCTGATGAAATTTGGGTAATCAGCTCCTGTAGCGCCATTTTTTCTGCTGTTTCATCGAGCCTTAGCAAAAATAATTTGTTGATACCATAGCATAACCAGATCGCTATACCAAACATCCCAATTCTTACCAAGTAGTCAACCCCGTTGACTTCTACATAGGTTAACGGCACCAACATCCAGACAATAATTTGTGTTAAGATGATCGAGATTGTCATAATTACCAGCAGTAATTGTGTTTTGAAAACTAGAAAAGCAATGAGCAGGATAAAGGGAAAAGCCCAGACCGTAATCGCCCCTGATTCAGCAAACTGTAGGGTTACGACAGGAATCAGTAAAGCCAGCAATAAGACACTCAGAAAATCCTTGCGGTTGTCCGATACTTTCAGCCGTTGCAAAATTTGAATCGTCAAGCCACAGGCAATCAGGATACCACTTAATATTAGAACCTCACCCAGGTTTGATTCCTGACTGATTAAATAGCGGGTCACAAAATTAAGGCCACCACCAAGAATCAGCGTGATCGAAAGATAACGATATACTTTTCTTGTTGATATAATATTGCTGATCCAGCTTTCTTGTTGATCCGGCTCAGCACTGATTAAACCGAAATAGTTTTTTGCATAAAACATACTTAAAACCGGCAAGAGAAAGAAAATCGGTCCAATTTGAGGAACCGCCATATCCAGATAGGCATTGCTAATGGTATCAGTCAGCGTTCCAAATAAAAACGCCAGAAAAAAGCAACCCAAAATCAGATGCGCTTGTTTCTTTATTTTTGCTTCGTGATGCCGACGACCCCATCGCCAAATCATCACCATACTAGCAAGTGAGTAACCCATATAATAAAAGTTATAAAACAAATCCCAGGCGGTATTCTGAGGCAGGTTAACCCAACCCCAATCGCTTGCAAGCAGGTTATGCAGAGCCAGGTGATTCGCAAAAGCAAAGCCATAAATAATTATTCCTGCCGGTAGGTAGATCAGCAGATAAACCCACCAGTGCTTCAGTAACGCTTGCCTATCTGTTAGCAGTAAGGAAAAGTGTAATAGCAAAGCGAAAAAAGATCCCCATCCCAGCGCCGCAAAACGCCGCCAGAATAAACAGGTCTCGTAATCAGCGGCTGAGATTGCAATACTAAAGCCAAAAGTCCATAAGCTCAGCGCCACCAGAGCTGCTAATAAAACCCAGCTAATCGATTCCTTAGGAGATCTGAAAAAAATGTAAAGTCCTGCTGCCATATAAAAGATAAAAAACACAAAAAAGACGACTGATAATATAAACGCCATATTTTCCATGAACCACCTCTTCTGAGCTATTCTAAATTTTCTGCTGCTTTTATTGAATTATACTATTCGCATTATACTATTTGAATTATACCATTTAATTACTAAATTGTCAGAAAAAAGAACAAGGGCTATCGTCCAAGCAAAAAAGCACACCGTCAAAGACCAGATTTTTCTTCTGATCTTTGTGGTGCGCTCAATGATAATATTATGCCTGTTTCTTTTTATACTCGATGAATTCATCATAAGTTGATAAACGATCGATGATACCTTCAGCCTTGATTTCAATAATTCGGTTAGCTACCGTTTGCATAAACTGGTGGTCATGACTGGCAAAGAGTAAGATGCCCTTAAAATCAATCAGGCCATTATTAACGGCAGTGATCGATTCCAGATCCAGGTGATTGGTTGGTTGGTCGAGTACTAAGACGTTTGAGCCAAACATCATGATTTTTGAAAGCATACAACGAACCTTTTCGCCGCCTGAAAGAACCTGAACCTCTTTATAAATATCGTCGCCGGAAAAAAGCATCCGCCCCAGAAATCCACGGATATAGGTTTCAGTGATTTCTTCGGTGTATTGCTGCAACCATTGGCAGATATTTAACGTACAGCCGTTAAAATAGTCGCTGTTATCTTTGGGGAAATAGGACTGGGTAGTGCTGACGCCCCATTTGAAACTGCCTTCATCTGGCTCAATTTCTTCCATCAGGATTTTAAACAAGGTCGTCATAGCAATTTCATTATCAGCAACAAAGGCAATCTTATCATCCTTGTTGACTCTAAAACTGACATCGTTCAATACCTTGACCCCATCAACTGTTTTTGATAAATGTTCAACGGTTAAAATCTCTTTGCCAGGCTCCCGGTCGATTTGGAAACCAACCCAGGGATATTTCCGTGAGGACGATGGCATATCTTCAATGTTTAACTTATCCAGCATTTTCTTACGGGAGGTCGCCTGTTTGGATTTGGATTTATTGGCCGAAAACCGGGCAATAAAGTTCTGCAGTTCCTTGGCCTTATCTTCATTTTTCTTATTTTGATCTTTTAATAAGCGCTGAATCAATTGGCTGGACTCATACCAGAAATCATAGTTCCCGACATAAACCTTGATCTTGGCAAAGTCTATATCAACGATATGGGTACAGACGTTATTCAGGAAATAGCGATCATGGGAGACCACAATAACAGTTCCCTCATAGTCCATTAAAAATTCTTCCAGCCATTCGACCGCCTGAATATCTAAATGGTTGGTTGGCTCATCCAGTAAGATGATCTCCGGTTTGCCAAATAATGCCTGAGCCAATAAGACCTTGACCTTTTGATTGCCACTAAGACTATCCATATTGGCATCCAGAATATCAACCCCGAGACCCAGACCCTGGATGATTCGCGAGGCATCGGACTCAGCTTCCCAACCGCCCATTTCAGCAAATTCGCCTTCAAGTTCACCTGCTCGGATACCATCCTCATCCGAGAAATCTTCCTTCATATACAAGCTATCTTTTTCTTTCATCACAGTATAAAGATGATGATTTCCCATGATGATGGTGTCAAGCACCGAAAACGCATCGAAAGCATAATGATCCTGCTTTAAGACCGACATTCGCATGTTTTCGGGAATAAAAACATTACCGGATGATGGTTCGAGCTCTCCTGATAAAATTTTTAAAAAGGTGGTCTTTCCGGCGCCGTTGGCGCCGATGACCCCATAGCAATTCCCCGGGGAAAATTTTATATTGACGTTGGTAAAAAGATTTGTTCCGCTAAAATTCAAACTTAGTTCTGATACAGTTATCATTAATCGATAATCCTCCACTGATTTATTTATTCGCAATGCAGCTGTGCAAGCGCTGACAGTTTTATAAACTGTCTGTTCTCTTATTTATTTTGGCACTGCCCATTAACTAGCCTAGCAGTGCGTTATCGTCATCTCATCACGAACCTGATTTTAATAATTTTGCCGCCGTTCCGTAAAGAAGAGGCCTTTATCAGATTTCTGATAAAGAGCCTCTACGATAAGCCGTTTTATTATATCCTTTTTTTACTTTTTTTGCCAGTCTTTTTAAGAAATATTTACAGTTTTTATTACTGCAGATGCTCTTGTAATTTTGTTTAGTAAATAAAACTGTCAACACTAGTCATTTTAGTCGTTTTGAAGATTTGATCTTCCTACAATCATGCTGTTCCTGGACTGTACTTATGATGATTGCGATTTGTCCTTGGCGTAGCGATAATAATTGTCATCACGTTTAAACTTTACCTTAGTCAGAATAACGCCAATCAGATTGGCACCGACCTTATCGAGGTTTTTCTTTGCCTCAATTACCATCGCTTTCTTTGTTTCCTGAGCTGCCACTACCAGTAGCACACCGTCAACGACCTGTGAAACAATGCTGGCATCGGCAAAACTCAGAACCGGTGGCGTATCAATTAAAATAAGATCATACGCTTCTCGAGCCGCACTAATAATTTCTTTGAAAGCTTCCGAGTTCAATAGTTCAGTTGGTGAAACCTGTTTATTTCCGGCAGTAAGAACTTCAAGCAGCTCTAATTTTTCAACTTTATTGATGAGCGAATCTAATGGCAGCGAGTCGACAAGCATGTTTGATAATCCTTTTTTTCGCTTGTTGATGTCAAAATACCCGCCAACCCGTGGCAGTCTTAAATCCGCATCGATTAGTAATACGCGCTTTCCCGACTGCGCAAATGTGATCGCTAGATTTGAAATCGTAGTAGTTTTTCCTTCTTCTTTGCCGGCACTCGTCACCAGCATCACCTGATAACGATTGTTTATATTCTTGAAATTTAGGTTCGTTCTTAACAATTTATAACTTTCTGTCACAAATGATGTTGCATCGTTTAATGTTATCAAACTTACTGAATCCATCTTACCTCGCCTCCCCTTTAAACTCCGGAATATCGCCTAACACTGATACGCCAATCAAGCTTTCAATATCCGCTTCGTCATTAATCGTATCGTTTAATAAGAACCGCATTGTTATAATGATCATTGCCAGCATAAAACCCAGTATTCCTCCGACAAGTCCATTTTGGAGCTTGTTGGGCGCAACCGGTTTTTGCGGAACAACCGCCTGATCTAAAATACGAATATTTTGAACGCCGACAACTTCCAGCACTGCCAGGGTCAGTTGTTTTGCCAATTCATCCGCCACGATTTGTGCCATTTGCGGATCGGAGTGGATGAATCCAACCGTAAAGAGACGGGAATTCTCAACGGTTTGGATCACTGTATTTTTTTGAAAATCTTTGTAGGTCATGGTCATTGGATCTTCCTGAAAGCCTTTACCGATCACCCAGCTTCGGCTGCCCGAATCATCTTCTGTTATTTTTAAGCCGGTATTCTTTGCTACCTCATTAATTACCAGGCGGGTCAATGCCAGCTGTTTATAGTCAATGATCAACTGGCTATCAGCCTGTAACTGACCAAGTGAAATTCCGATTGTGCCCAACCCAGTGTCTTCCTGACCAATGTACAAAACTGTTTTCGCTTCATAGGTTGGTGTCACCAGGAATGTCGTTAACAAATATGCGCTCACTAATCCTGAGCCAGTAAGAATCAATATAAGCCACCATTTTCTTGCGAAAATCTTCAGTAATTCTTTTAAGTCAATCTCTTTTGCTGATTCCATGCTTATCTCCCTTCAATTCAGTGTATTATTCCTTTTTACTTCCAATTCTCTGGATCTACCGCTTCTTGATTACTGAATAGGTTCTTTATTGTATCGAGATCACCCTGATTATAAATTTCATACCATAATCCACCGATAATTTCAGAGTAGGTGTTCAAGCGGTAGCTTTCATAGCTTATATTGGCATCGCCACTGCTCATGCTGACATATTCTTTTATTTTTGAAACATTAGCATCTGTCTCTAATCCATTGTTATAAAAACTTTCAATCAGATTTATTCTTTGCTTTAAACTAGTCGATGAGAGAGCCTCCATCAGCGACTTGATCACTTCCTGTTGCCGCTCGATACGACCGAAGTCGCCATCTTCATCTTTACGAAAACGAACATAGAATAATGCATCTCTTCCATTTAAGATCTGCTTGCCTTGCTTGATGGCAAGGCTGTTGTCTTCGTTGTAATAAAAGTCCTTTTTAGCAACAACACTGACACCACCGACCTTATCAATTATCTTTGAAAAGGTCTCAAAATCAAGATTGACTGAAAAATCCAGCTTTATTCCCAATAACGCTTCAATAGTCTGATCACTAAGGATTCTTCCCCCGTAGGCGTAAGCATGATTAATTTTATCCATCCCATAACCGGGTACATTTACCCGTGTATCTCGAGGAAGCGAAACCATAATCAACTTTTTTTCAGTTGGATCATACTTGATCACCATAATGATATCACTTCTACCGGTTTCTTCGGTTTTTTCATCTGTTCCATACAGGGCAAAGACCACCTGTTTTCTGGTATCAACTAATTTTAAGAGGTCTTCATTGTTTTTGTTAAGGACATCCTGTAGTGACAAGTCTGCTTGATCCTGAGGTGCATCGCCATCGGTGTTAACAAAATTGTTTGTTTTTGTAAACAAGGATGCTAAATTTGTGCTTCCGCTAACAAGCTCTATGGTGATTAATACCGCAGCGATCAGAATTATACTTGCTATAACAATAATCAGTCTTTTCTTATTTTTCATCAGACTCAGCTCCTTCCTTTGTCTTACCAATCGGTGATTCTTACCAGGAAATCTGTCTTGAGCGTGGTTACTGCAGCAGTCTTTATCAGGAATGGGTGACTTGATTATTCACTTCACAGCTATCCTTATAAGTCGGTACGATGTCTTTAACGCGATCAACAATGTTGTTTTTATCTGAGAATTTTAAAATCGGAATCAATTCATCCAGTGTTTTTTTAAGCTTCAGATAATCTATTTCACCGGGGCGACCAACGCGTATCTTTTCATAACGGGTTTCACTAAGCCCTTCTTCATCCATCAGCAGTTCTTCATAGAGTTTTTCTCCTGGTCTAAGGCCAATAATTTCGATCTCGATATCCTCATTTAGCTTAAGTCCTGAAAGCTTAATCAAATCGACAGCTAAATCATAAATTCTAACCGGCTGTCCCATATCCAGAACAAATATTTCACCGCCTCGGGCAATTGCGCCCGATTGAATAACCAATTGTGCGGCTTCAGGGATGGTCATAAAATAACGAATAATCTCTTTATGGGTAACGGTTACCGGTCCACCTTCGCGAATCTGCTTTTTAAACAAGGGTACTACCGAACCATTGCTTCCTAAGACATTGCCAAATCGCACTGCGGTAAATTTTGTTTTGCTTTGCTGGGCTAGTCCCTGCACGATCATTTCACAAATCCGCTTGCTGGCACCCATAATATTGGTCGGATTTACCGCTTTGTCGGTTGAAACCATGACAAAGCGATCGACTCCATATTCGTGAGCCGCTTCGGCAACGTTTCGCGTTCCAAAGACGTTATTTTTAATCGCTTCATTCGGTGATCGCTCCATTAGCGGCACATGTTTATGAGCCGCTGCATGAAAAATGACGTCGGGATGAAATGTTTCGACAATTGCAAAAATATCATCACGATCTCGTACGGATGCGATGATCACATCGAGATTTAGCTTGTTTTCGTAATCATTTATCAACTCATTTTGAATTTCATAAGCGGAATTTTCATAGTTGTCAAGAATAATCAGTTTACCGGGATTAAATCTGGCGATCTGTCTGCATAACTCTGATCCGATTGAGCCACCACCACCGGTTACCATGATTATTTTTCCTTCAATATAACCAATTACTTCTCTGACATTGAGGTTAACTGTGTCTCTGCCCAGAAGGTCATCAATTTCAACATCTCTGATCTTATTAAGAGACACCTGACCATCAATCATTTCACGGATGCCTGGGATGATTCGCACCTTCGCGGAAGTTCGCTTGCTTTCACCTAAAATCATTCGTAAGGTGATTGGATCGGCAGTAGGTGTGGCAACGACTATTTCATCAATTGAGTATTTATGGACAACACTGCCAATGTCGTAATTATTACCCAAAACCTTTACCCCAGCGATAGTTTTGTTTAATTTTTTTTCATCATCATCAATAAAACCGATCACCTGACCATAATTATCTGAGTGATTTTTAATTTCAGTTGCGATCAAAGTCGCGGTTGAACCACTGCCGATAATGAGAATCTTCTTGTCATCTTTCTTATTGTTAAATATTTTCCGGTTTTTTAAACTTCTAATTAATCGGTGACTAAAACGAATGCTTGCCACAATGATGAACTCGAAAAGCATACTGGTGATATAGACACCAAAGAAAAGTCGCTCGCCCATGTAGATGAGATAAATAACACCGAAAATATTCCCCACTACTACCGCTAGAATGATTTTTAGAAATTCCTCAACTGAGGCATAGGACCATAAACTATTATATAAATCAAAATATTTGAAAATTAAAATCTTGCCCAGTGTTAAAATAAAGATGCTATTTAAATAAATGCTGATAACTTCTGCAGGAATATTTGCTTCAAAATGCAAAAACAGGGTTAGCAGAAAAGCCATATTTACGGCGACCGCATCTGCCAACAGCAGAAATATTTGCCGACTGATTTTTGTATCCATTGTGAACCTCACTTTTTTTGTCGTTGTTTAACTTATTTTAAATATTGCGCGTGCTTCGCCGCTTCTAATGGACAATTATCTAATTGTTTCGGAAAGAAAAACGCTTAACTTTTTCAATTTTCGGCATCAGCAGCGCATCGTTGTTGATAATTAAGCGTGGGTTATTCTCAAACAATGTCTGGGCACAAGACTCACCAAACGATTTCTTGACAATTTCATAGGCCTGCTTCATGGCCGGCGGTCGCCTGGTTATATCATGTCCATCCGATGCGACAAGTTGGATTAAACCATCTTCGATCCATTTTAAAGCACTTTTCCGCGTTTTTTTGTTGACAATATATTCTGAAGTCATTTGAGCGTAAATACCATCTTGTATGAATTCCCTGATCATCGCAGGTTTTTTGGTGAAAACCTGGTAGCGCTCCACATGTGCCAAGATGATCTTATAATCATCGTTGTGATAAAGATCATAAATGGCATCTTCATGGAATGGATAAAAATGATAATGCGGTAATTCCAGTAATAAATACTGACTTTCAGCCAAGGTATTGACTTTGCCGGATTTGATTGCTTCAACATTTTCTTCACTTAAATGAATCTCATTGCCCAAATGCAATTCAAACTCGACCTTATTTTCTTTAATATAGTCACCTAACAAACCATACTGTTCCTTGACATTTTTGTTGTCATAACGCGGGATATTAAAATGAGGTGTCAATATCATCCCATTTACGCCCTCATTTATGGCCATTTGCATCATTTGTCCGGAGATGTTCAGGTCTTTTGCCCCATCATCCACACCAGGTATCATATGAATATGTGTGTCAATCATAGTATCACGGTCTCCTTTCGGAACGCATCAATTTGAATTCAGGTTTCGCGTATTACAAACTTAATATTATTCTAAAATAAAATTCTTAATCTTTTTTTCTGTTCTCTCTATTTTTACCCCATTCATCTTAAAAAAACCAATTGTTTTCGTTATAATAAAACTCACAACGCAATTGATTTAACACGTGCGATAATCTTCAGACAAAAAATTAGTATTTAGATTATAACACATCTTATCTAATAATAAAGCAAAAGTCACTTAAATTGGATTAAATAACAAAAATGCAGGTAATCGGAATAGTTTATAAACTATTCCGATTACCTGCATTTATCTTTAATAAAATAGGCTCTAGCTTTTGCTAATTTAATCCCCCTACCAACTAAATACGTTGTAAGGTTAAGCTGTCTGCAACCATATTTCCATATATATTTCCGGTAAAACTGCAACCTGAATTATAGGCAACGCCGCTGATTCTACTGTTAGTCGCGATTGTCAAACCATATCCCTGGGTTTTTTGGGCTTGATCATCAATGAATCGACAATTCAAGAATTTAACATCTCTAATAAAACCGGTCGAATCCCAGGTATCAATTCTGACACCATCGGCTGCGCCTGGCTGACCTTGGCTGTTGTTTGCGATCAATGAATTTTCAAAGACAATTTTTTCAACACCCTGGGCTTGACCAGAAGTTACCAGCGAAATGCCGCGGGATTTATTCTTTGAAATAGTCATGTTCTTAAACGAAGCATTGTATACATCTTTTTCAAGCTCAATTCCATAGAGATTATTGATGACAGTATTATGTAGTCCGTCAAATTATAAGCACCACCATCCAGCATTTTATTTTAACCAAAATGATGGGAAATACGGTTATACGGGCACATTATTGACACCTGATTCGGCAGATTAAATAAACCGCGCTATTAA